>JAICJQ010000070.1 GCA_025928335.1 Gemmatimonadaceae bacterium | reverse complement strand
GGCACGCTCGACTACTTCATCGTCGATTTGCCGCCGGGTACCGGCGACGCCCAGCTCACTCTCGTTCAGGCGACGAACGTCACCGGCGCGATCATCGTCACCACGCCGCAGGAGGTGGCGATCGGCGACGCACTACGCGGCGCCAAGATGTTCGAGCGCGTCAACGTGCCCGTCGTCGGCGTCGTCGAAAACATGAGCTGGTTTGAGTGCCCCCACTGCGGCAAGCCGTCACCGATCTTCGGCGAGGGCGGCGGTGAGCGATTGGCGAATGAGCTCGGGCTGCCGCTCCTCGGACAGATACCGCTCTACACGCGCGTGCGAGAGGGCGGCGACAGCGGGCGCCCGATCGTCGTTGCGGACGCGCAGTCGTCAGCCGCGCGCGCGTTAGTGTCGATCGCCGAGCGGGTTTCCGAGCAGGTTCCGGCAGCCGCGAGTTGAGCGACATGCTCGAGCCGACGCCTACGGCGTCGCTGCCGCTCGAGCCGCACGAAGGAATCGCCGCGGTCGTCGTCGCGGATGCCCGCGAAGGCGCGCAGCTCGTTACCGATTCGATTCGCGCCACGATCATCCGCGTCGCGATCCCGGCCGTCGCGGCGTCGCTGCTCATGACGCTGTTCTCGTCGGTGGACGCCTTCTGGGTCGGAACGCGTATTGGCGCATCGGGTCTCGCCGCGGTTTCGACGTCGCTCTTCTGGATTTGGATGATCATCTCCCTCGCGGAGATGGTCGGCGTGGGTCTCACCGCCGTCGCGGCGCGGCGTCATGGCGAAGGACGCGAAAGGGAGGCGTCTCGGTTGGCAGGCGATTCGCTCGTTTTTTCACTCGTTCTCGGAGTCGTCGTCGCTGCAATCGGGCTCGCCTGGCTGGACAATCTTTTCCAGGTGATGCACACGCCGCCCGACGTCACGGCGCTCGGACGCACCTATCTCAGCACTTATCTGCTCGGCACGCCACTCATCTATGGCTTCTTCGCCATCGATGCAACGTTCCGAGCGTCGGGCGACACGCGAACCCCGTTCATCCTCCTGCTGTCGTCGGTCGGCATCACGCTATTCCTCGATCCGGCGTTGTTGCTCGGGATCGGACCCTTTCCTCGACTCGGAATCGAAGGCGCGGCGATCGCCACGATCGGAACGCGCGGGGTAGCGTTTCTTCTCGGGACCATCATCGCGGCGCGCCGCGGTTTGCTGCAGGTGGGGCGCGTCCGCTTCGAATCTGTCCGCGCGGTGGCGCGCGTCGGCATGCCGACAGCCTTCACCGGTGTCGCGTTCAGCGTCATCTACGTCGTGCTCACGCGAACGACGACGCGATTCGGCACGCCCGCGCTCGCGGCACTCGGCATCGGACATCGCGTCGAGAGCTGGCTGTTCATGATCGGAGTCGGCTTCGGCACGGCCACGGCGGCAATCGTTGGACAGAATCTCGGCGCGCACCGGCCGGACCGCGCGGCCCGCGCCGGTTGGCTGGCGACAGGATTCTGTACGCTGCTTGGCGTCGTCGCGTTTGGGCTGGAGCTTGGAATTCCGGCTCAATTCGCATCGCTGTTCACGAGCGATCCGGCGGTGATCGCCGAGGCGGTCAGGTATCTCCGAATCGCATCGGTCTCGCAGCTTGCCGTGTGTGCGGAGGTCGTCCTCGAGGGTGCGCTCGGCGGCGCGGGCGAAACCGTGCCGCCGATGATTGCGTCCACCGCGCTCACAGCGTCGCGCGTCCCGCTCGCCGGTCTCGCGGCCGACCGATGGGGTTCGAGCGGGATTTGGTGGGTCATCTCGCTCACCGCCATCGGCCGCGGCGTCGCCATGGCTTCGCTCTGGCGTTGGGGGCGGTGGAAGCGCAAGTCTATTTAGCATGCGTCCCATCATCACGCTCACAACCGACTTCGGCACCGTCGACGGCTACGTTGGCGAGATGAAAGGCGTGATCTCGACGCACGCGCCCGAGGCGCAGATCATCGACATCACCCACGACATTCCGCCGCAGGATGTGGAGCGCGCCCGTCTCACCATGGCTCGCGTCTGGCGTCGCTTTCCGGCGGGGACGATTCACGTCGTCGTCGTCGATCCAGGCGTCGGTTCGTCGCGCGCCGCTTTGGCCGTCGCCAGCGACGCACGATATCTCGTCGGGCCGGATAACGGCGTGCTCTCTCCCGCGCTGCTCGTGGCGGGCATGCGCGCGGTGCGACTTCAAGTTCCACGTGGCGCGTCGGCGACGTTCCACGGCCGGGATGTATTCGCGCCGGCCGCTGCGGCGCTGGCGCGCGGTGCGTCAGTCGATGCGCTCGGACAGGACGCCGTCGACCCAATCGTTCATCGAACGCCCGAGCCGATACGGCGGCCCGACGGTTCGATCGAGGGAGAGGTCATCGTCGTCGATCGCTTCGGGAACGCGGTGACGAATTTGATCGGGAGGCGGGGTGGTGAGCTCGAGATCGGACCGACGCGTGTGGCCCTGCATGGCACCTACGCCGAGGGAGCGTCCGGCGAGACGATCGGAGTCGTCGGCTCGACCGGCTTCATCGAGATTGCCGTGCGCGACGGGAATGCGGCGACGTCGCTCGGATTATCGCGCGGCTCGCGCGTTGTTCTCCGTCCGACCGGGTAGGGAGGTCACGAAGCGCTTCGTTTCACCGACGCGCTACCCGGTCCGGTGCCGGTCACGATGCGGCTCGAGAACACCTCACCCTGCGGCGGAGCGATCGCACCTGTTCCGTGATGCAGCTCGGACGCCAGCTCGCCACCGATCATGACCACGAACATCGTGTAAAACATCCACGTGAGCAGGATGATCACGCCGCCGATCAATCCGTATGCGGGGTTGGGCGGGAAGTGGCTCACGTACAGTCGGAAGATGAGCGTCGCGAGAATCCAGAAGAGTGTCGTCAGCAGCGCGGCGACCAGCACGTGTCCCTTGCGCTGTTTGACGTCGGGGAGGAAGTAGAACGTCGCAAAGGCGAGCCCCACCAACCCGGCGATCGCGAGCGGAAACTGAACGACCTTCCACACGAACAGGAAGACCGCGCCAAGCCCAAGGGCGTTGCCGATCCAGTCGGCGATGCCTTCCCCGTTGAGGAATACCAGCGTCGAGATGACGACGATGATGCTGCCGAGCACGAAGGTGCCAAGTCGAATGAGCTGCTGCTTTATCCAGGAACGACTCTCGGAAACGTCGTACGCCGTGTTCAGGGCGCCCATCAGTGTGCCGAAGACATTCGAGCCCGACCAGGCAGCCAGCAGGAGCCCGACCGACATCAGCCCCGGCGCGCTCTGCGAGAATACGACCTTCTCGAGCACGGGTCGGATTGCCTCTAGCTGGGTCGGTGGCAGCACCGACGTCAGCTCGGACATCAGCCAACCCACTGTCCGCTCTTTGTTGCCCGCCAGACTGAACACCGGCGCCAGAAAGAGCAGCAGGGGAAAGAGAGAAAAGAAAAAATTGTAGGCGGCCGACGCGGCGAGCGTCGAGATCCCGTCCTCGCCGATTTCGTGGAAGGTCTTCTTGAGCAGTATGCCGACGCGGAATCCTTTGATCACCATCGTGATTCACGCGAGGCAAGCAACATTCCATTTCCGACCGCATCAAAAGCGCAACAAGTGGGGTCAGACTCCACTTTGTAAGCGGGGTCAGACTCCGCTAAAAAAGTGGAGTCTGACCCCGTTTGCGCGGTTTTAGGTACGGGTGCGGCGGTTTGGCCTAGCGCGCGCTTGAGACGGAGCGGCGCGATGAGGCGGCGACGCCGGTAACCGGGGTCGGCGTTTGCCAAGCCAGCTCGTCGGTCGACGACCGGGCGCCAGCGCGGCCGGCTCGTTGGGTGCCGGCGCGGGAAATGATCGTCGCGCCAAGCCCGACCGTCGCTGCCGCCCAAGTGATCGCGATCGCGATCGCACGGAGAATGGCGCCGAACACCGGAGTCCAGGTGAACGCGGCGGCGAGCATCCAAAGCGCGCCGAACACGACGAGACCCAACATCAGGGCACGGACATGCACGCCGCGCGGCGTCGTCGTTCCGCGATCGGACGTCAGGCCGCCCCCGGTGAGCCGCGCCACGGCAAGGAAACCGAGGGTGAACAATCCCGCGGCGGCGATCACGTACGCGACAACCGCGAACGGAATAAGCAACGCCCCGAGGATCGTGATCGCGAGAGCAACGACGAGCACCAGCAGAGCGGGGAGCATCAGCACTTCGCCGGCGAGTCCGATCCAGAACGACTTCGCGAAGCCGCGCTCGAGCGCGACCACTACGCCGTCGAGGTTTGCTTCAGTGAAGATCATCACGCCGAGCCCGATAATCGCGAAGAGCGCGAACCAGCCGACGACAAGCTTGACCGACTCCCACGTTGTCCGCGGATGTCGCGGCCGTTCCGTCGCGACGCCGGGCGCGCCTTCTATCGAGCGCTTGCCTCCGTCCACGCTGCCGCCCTCGATCAGCACCTTGCCGCCAGCGGCCCACGCATCGCCCGTGACCCTAGCGCCTTTGTGAACACGAACGTCGCCGCCAAGGGCGACGACGTCTCCATCCACCGTGCCGTACACGTCGAGGTTTCCGTGCGCGACGGCGATCGGACCGTCGACGCGGGTATCCGCCTGAACCGTGCGATCCCCGAAGGTGAAGCGATCGGCGTCGGGCAGATACTTCTCGCCCGCTGCACGCTGCTGCGCGATCTCGCGCGACAGTTGCGCGCTGTCTCCCCCACGAGCGCTGTCGGCGGCGGGAGGTTTGGCTGCTGAATTCTGTGCCTGCGCCGACGTCGAGGCGCTCCCAAACGCCAGGGTGGCAAAAACGAATAGGGCGCGCATGGTACTACGCCCGACGGCGGCTTGACGCTATCGCGAGTGAGCGGAGCCCAGCGATCGAGCCTGCGGTAGCCGCAACCAGTCCGAGCAGCGCAGCCGCCACACCCACAGCGCCGGTGCTCTGGATGGTCCGGAACATCTGGTCGCCGAACACGGTCGACAGCACCACACGGCCCGCGTCGAAGACCAGCGATCGGATGCGGTCGCCCGCGGCTCCAGATGCCAGCACAAGGACGTCTGTCTGCGTCGTAATCCAAAGGATCACGACCGTTAGGATCGATGCCGCCGACGTGGCAAGCATGGCGACGGCGATACGCGCCGGCCGCGACTGCGGCAGCCAGCGCGCCACGGTGTCCCGCGCCGTAACATGCCATGGCACGAACACCGGAACCTGGGACATCACCTTATCAGCAAAGGTGTGCCTAGGAGCGAAATGGGGGACGGCCTCGAGGGCGTCCACGGCCATTCGCGCATCCTCGACGCGAGCCCGGCACTCGCCGCACTCGCCCAAATGGGCGCGAAGCGGGGTAACGCCAAAGCCCACCTCGTCATCGAGGAGGAGATCGATTTCGTCGGGAAGCAGGTGCCGATGGTTCATTGAGTCTCCGGTGATGCATACGGAGGTGAGTCCAACATGGTTTCAGCCTGTTTTGGGCCAATGAGTTGGCCTCCCGGGTGACCTCGGTCACCGGGATTCCGGGGGCGCGGGCTACTCCTCGTCATCGGAGGCCTCGCCCTCGCGGACGTGTTCGAGCGCCCGGCGGAGCTCATGCCGGGCACGGTGGATGTAGGTCTTCACGGTCCCCAAAGGGAGGTCGAGGGTCGTGGCGATTTCTTCATACGACCGGCCCTCCACGTGGCGCAGCATGATGCAGGAGCGATACTCCGGCCGGAGGCCGGCAATCGCCCGCTCGATCGCGGTGCCAAGCTCCCGGGCTTCCAACTCGTCGAGGGCCGACTCCTGTTGCACCGCCACGTCGAATGACGTTGCCTCGATCGCGTCCGCCGTTTGGGCGTGTGGCGATCCGTCGATGCTGATCGTGTCGAGGTGCCGCCGTCGGAGGTGATCGATCGCCACGTTGTTCGCGATCTTGAACAACCAGCTCGAGAGCTTGAATTCCGGCCGATAGCGGTCGATGTGGTTCAGGACCTTGATGAACGTGTCCTGCGCGAGGTCCTCGGCCAGCTCGCGATCCCGCACCATCCGGTAGATCAACGAGAAGACCGGTCGCTCATATCGCCGAATCAACTCACGGAATGCCGAATCTCGCCCTTGCTGAGCCAGCGCAACGACGTCGGCGTCCGGAAGATTGGAGAGGTCGAGGGCTGGGGGCATTTCGGCCAAACAGAAAGTATGTCCGGGCCGACTCACATACCAGCCACATCGGCTTGCCTCGCTCCGATGCCACCGGCAACTTTGGACGATGCCGGCAAGTCAGTTGGAAGCGGAGGAGGCCCAGGCGGCAGCCAGCGACGGGGGTGCTGCCAAGCGAGTGTACGTCCAGCGCATCTTCTCCGAGATCGCGCCGCGATACGACCTCCTCAATCACCTTCTCAGCTTCAATATCGATCGGGTATGGCGTCGTAAGGCGCTGGCGGCCTTGGGCTGGGAGCGCAAGCCGACCGGGACCTACGTCGACGTCTGCGCCGGGACCCTGGACGTGTCGGCACAGTTCGCCAGCTGCGCCGGCTTCGGCGGCCGAATCGTCGGCGCCGACTTTGCGGAGCCGATGCTTCGCGCCGGCAGCGGCAAGGTTTCCGAGACGACCGTGTCCCCAGTGGTGTCCGACGCCCTCCAACTGCCGATGCGGCCCAATTCAGCAAGCGGGGCGATCGTCGCCTTCGGCATCAGAAATGTGGCGGACCTCGACGCCGGGCTCCGCGAAGTGTTTCGGGTGCTCGAACCCGGAGCCCGCTTCGTCATTCTCGACTTCACGACGCCGCGCATCCGTGCGGTTCGCGCGTTCTACCATTTCTACTTTCACCAAGTGCTCCCGCGGATTGGCGCACTCGTAAGCGGCCACGCGACGGCGTACACGTACTTGCCGCGCTCCGTGGCCAATTTCCCGCCGGAAGACAAACTCGCGGAACGCATGCGACGCGCGGGCTTCTCCGACGTCCGCTGGAAGTCGCTGACCTTCGGTATCGCCGCGATTCATCGCGGCACCAAGCCGTAGCTCCTCCCGCTCGCCCTCCCGAACGCCTTTCTGAATGGCAATCGATACCCTCACCGAATTCGTCGCGGACCTCGATCGTGCCGGCGAGCTCGTTCGTGTGACGCAACCGGTTTCGCTCGATCGGGAGATGTGCGAGATCGCCGACCGGGTGATGAAACAACCGGGCGGGGGACAGGCGCTTCTCTTCGAGCGGCCGATTTTGATCAACGGCCAGCCGTCGGCATGTCCGGTGGGGATCAACCTCTTTGGCTCGATGCGACGGATGTCGATGTCGCTCGGGGTCCAATCGCTCGACGAGATCGGCCGACGAATCACCGAATTGATGGAGATGAAAGTGCCGGAGGGGTTGATCGGCAAGCTGGCGCTTCTGCCACGCCTCCTCGAGGTCGGGAAATTTCCGCCGCGCTCGCGCCGGGGCGACGCGCCATCGCAGGAAATTGTCTGGCAGGGAGATCGCATTGATCTCGACCAGCTGCCGCTTATGAAATGCTGGCCCCAAGACGGTGGGCCATACATCACCTTCCCGATGGTGATCACGCGCGATCCGAAGCGCGGCATTCGGAACGTTGGCATGTATCGCATCATGCAGACGGGAAAGACGACGCTCGCCATGCACTGGCAGCGGCATAAAGTTGGCGCCGCGCACTGGCGCGAGATGGCAGAGCGCGGCGAGAAAATGCCAGTGTGCATCGCGCTCGGCGCCGATCCACCGTCGATGTATTCAGCCAGTGCGCCGCTTCCACCCACCGTCGACGAGTTTTTGTTCGCGGGGTTCCTCCGTCAGAAGCCTGTCTCGTTGACGAAGGCCGTCACCTGTGATCTCGACGTTCCCGCCGAGGCAGACTTCGTGATCGAGGGGGAGATCGATCCCGCGGAGCCGCTGGTGACGGAAGGACCGTTTGGCGATCACACCGGGTTTTACTCGCTCGCCGATCTCTATCCCCAGGTGCACGTCAAAGCGATCACGATGCGGAAGTCGCCGATTTTCCCGGCGACGATCGTGGGCCGGCCGCCGATGGAGGATTTCTACCTCGGCCACGCGACGGAGCGCATCTTTCTCCCGCTGCTCAAGATGACGATCCCCGAGATCGTCGACTATCACATGCCGGCGGAAGGAATCTTTCACAACCTGGTCTTCGTTTCGATCAAGAAGGAGTATCCCGGCCAGGCATACAAAGTGATGAATGCGCTGTGGGGCCAAGGCTTGATGTCGCTTGCCAAGATGCTCGTCGTCGTCGACGCGTGGGTCAACGTGCGAGATCCGCAGGAAGCGTGGTGGGTGGCGCTGAACAATATCGATCCGCAGCGCGACGCCCGCTTCACGATGGGGCCGATGGACGTGCTCGATCACTCGAGCCGAGCGTTCACCTACGGCTCGAAGATAGGATTCGACGCGACGCGAAAGTTGCCCGAGGAAGGGTTCACACGCGACTGGCCGGACGTGATCGAGATGGATGATGAAACCAAGCAGAAGGTGGATGCGATGTGGTCGCGGCTGGGCATCGACGCTCGCGTAACGAAGGCGGCGCGCTAATGGGCGCCGCATCCGGGTTTCCGAGGGAGGAAGCTCCCCGTGCCGAAGGCCGTGAAGGCCAAACCTTCGAGCATCGCGGGTCGCGCTGGCTCGTCTACGTGAATTTCGTGAAGCTCCCGCACACACTGTTCGCCCTGCCGTTCGCGCTGGTCGGTGTGGTGCTCGCGTCGTACCGCGCGCCGGTGACGTGGGGCGCGCTCGGATGGGTGGTCCTGGCCTTCACCTGCGCGCGATTCGCGGCGATGGGCTTCAACCGCATCGTCGATCGCGCGATCGATGCGCGGAATCCACGCACGCAGCGCCGAGAAATTCCGAGTGGTGCGCTGCGCGTGACGGAGGCCGTGGTTGCGGTCGCCGTGGCGGCCGCCTTGTTCGTCGTCTCGGCGTGGCAACTCAATCGCCTGTGCGGTTTGCTGTCGCCGCTCGCTCTGGGCTGGGTGCTTTTCTACAGCTTCACGAAGCGCTTCACGCGGTGGTGTCATCTCGTTCTGGGCGTCGGGATGTCGATCGCACCGGTGGGTGGGTACTTGGCCATCACCGGAGCGTGGAGCGAGCCATGGTGGATGCTGATCGCGCTGGCGCTTGCCGTCGCGACGTGGGGCGCCGGCTTCGATGTTCTGTACGCGCTGCAAGACATCGACTTCGACCGAAGCTTGAGTTTGCACTCGATCCCGTCGGCGCTCGGCGCGCGGCGCGCGCTGTTCATCGCGCGCGGGCTCCATGTGACGACGGTTCTCTGTCTCGCCGCGGTCGGCGCGGCGACGTTTACGGGAACGCACGCCGGTTCATTCTTCGCGGCAGGCGTCGTGATCACGGCGGGTCTGTTGCTCTACGAACACTCGTTGGTCAAGCACGACGACTTCTCGAGACTCGACGCTGCATTCTTCACAATGAATGGTGTGATCAGCATCGCCTTTTTCGTCTCGGCGCTGCTCGAGCGTTTGGTGCACACGAGTCCAGTCGTCCTCGCCCTGTTGCGCCACGGCCGGTGAGCGACCGCCCAATCGTCGTCGCGATTACCGGTGCGTCGGGGGCGCCGTATTCCGTGCGGCTCCTCGAGGTGCTCGCCGATGCGCAACGCCAAGTTCAGCTCATCGTGTCGAGCCACGGCCTTCGCCTGCTCGACACGGAGATGGGGATCCCCTCGCTCGATGCGCTGCGCTCGCATGTCGGCGCGGAGCGGTGGGATCGATCGATTACCGCCTTCGACGACGGCGACCGCGGGGCGACTCCGGCGTCTGGTTCCGCGCTCAACGACGGCATGGTGATTTGCCCGTGTTCGATGGGCACGTTGTCGGCGATATCGATCGGCGCGTCGCGATCACTGGTTGAACGCGCCGCGGATGTCGCGCTCAAGGAGCGTCGAAAGCTGATCCTCGTGCCGCGCGAGACGCCGCTGAGTGCTGTCCATCTCGAGAACATGCTTCGACTCACGCACGCCGGCGCGATCGTAATGCCAGCTGCGCCGGGCTTCTATCATCGGCCCCGTTCGATCGACGACCTCGTGAACTTTGTCGTGGCGCGCGTGTTGGACCATCTCGGCGTCCCGCACCGCCTCGTCTCTCGGTGGAACAGCGGGGAGGACGAGTGACCGACGCCGGCGCTCACGTCGTTGGGTTGATCTCCGACACGCATGGTCAGCTCAGACCAGAGGTCTACGCCGCGTTTGCCGGAGTCGAGCTCATTCTTCACGCGGGTGATGTCGGAGGCAGCGAGATTTTGCGGGAGCTCGAGCTGATTGCGCCGACGCGCGCCGTTTACGGAAACACCGACCCGCCGGGCGATCCGGAGCTCGTCGCGCGCATCGACATCGAGATCGGCGGAGTGCGCATTCATGTCAGTCACGGCCACGAGGTCGGGAGCCCGACGCCGGCGAAGCTACTCGAACGCTACGACGCCGACGTCATCGTCTACGGCCACACCCACAAGCAGCTTGTGGCGGAGGTCAAAGGCCGTTGGGTCGTGAATCCGGGAGCTGCGGGGCCGCGACGGTTTGATTTGCAGCCGAGTGTCGCGCTATTGAAGGCCGAGGCCGGAGCGGCGTCGGTGGACCTCATCGAGCTATTGGCTACCAGCGAATAGCTGTATAGCTGAAAGCGTTCTCAAATCACCTTGAAGTGCGACACCGGGTACAAGAAGTCTTCGCCCGAGTCGTCGATGATGCGATAAAACGACCCATTCCCCTCGAGCCCCAGCATCTCGTAGATCTTGCCGAGGGTGAGATCGTGGCAGCCGCCGGGCTCGTCGCAGCCTGGATAAACGAGCCACGGTTTTGTGCTCACGCACTGAACCAGGGTCGTCGGTTGCCAGGATGTGGTCGCCATTGCCGCTCCGCGTGGGGGCTCGTGTGGCCTTGCGCGCTGGCATTGTGCAGGACACGCGCCAAGCATGTCCGCAACGCCCAACGTTTTCCGATCGTCGCCAAGTGGCCGACCGTCATGACGCCGCAGCGAGCGGAGCAATGTTGCCGGCGGCGCTCGTGCGCTCGAGCTCTCCAGGAAAACGACGGAACCACGACGATAGCAACAGCAATTCGTCGATCTCGTGCGTGGGGATCTGCGACGTGTTCCGCTCCATCGGGGTGAATACCTCGTCGATCAATCCGAGCAACCGCGCAGCGTCGGCGCCCGTGGCGGGCCGGTCGAGCTCCGCGCGAACTCTCCCTCGACGGATGAGGTAGATCCGATCGGCGCCCTCGTGTCCGGGCACCGTGTAGACGAACGACAACGTCTCGACGGCGAAGCGCAGTCGCGCGAACTGGCCGCGCAGCGCCTCGAGACGTTTGAGCTTGTCGCGCAGGAGCGCCGCGCGTTCGTACTCGAGTCGATCGCTCGCTTGCTGCATCTCATGCCGGAGATGCTCGATCGGGCCGTCATCCGTGCCGTCGAGAAAAGCGCGGGCGAGCGTCAGTCGGTGGTCGTACTGCTGGGTCGTGCATCCGCCGACGCACGGCCCGAGGCACTTCTTGACCTCGAATCGAATACAGCCGGGGGTGCGCGGGAAGGCGTCGAACAGCTCCGGCTGGTCGGCGAAATTCATGCGCAGGTCGGTCGCGCAGTCGCGGAGCCCGAGCACGTCGTTCAACTCCCGCACGGCCTCGCTCACGCCCAGAGCGCCCATGAACGGTCCGTAGTAAATCGCCGAATCATCGACACCGGGGCCGCGCACCACGACGAGCTTCGGCGCCGGACCCTTGGTGACCTTGATGAAGCAGTAGTTGCGACCGTCGCGTTTCATCGCGACGTTGAAGCGCGGGCGAAAGCGCTTGATGAGCCGGAGCTCGGTGAGCAGGGCGGCGAATTCGCTCGGCACGTACTCCCACTCGATGCGCTCGGCGTCGCGTAGAATCCGCGCACCTTTCTCTTCCGGAAAGGCAGCGCGGAAATAACTGAGGAGCCGCGAGCGGACGCGCTTTGATTTTCCGACGTACACGATCTCCCCGTCGGACGAGATCATGCGATACACGCCCGGCCGATCGACCGCGCTGTCGCGCACGTGCGACCGCATCGCGGCGATCTGTTCGTCCGACGTGGGCGGACGGAGCAGCGCTACCTTTGACAGTGCACGCATAGAACCGTCATTCGTCCGTCGATGCCATGGGTGCCGACGAGGCGCCGGCCACAACGCGGGCAGGGCTCGCCGGCGCGTCCGTAGACCGCCAGTCGCTCCACGAAGCCCCCTCGCCGGCCATTGGCGTCGCGATAGTCACGAAAGCTCGTTCCCCGGTGGGCAATCGACTCGGCGAGCACCTCGACGATGGAGCCGCGAAGCCTCGACGCTTCATCCGCCGTGACCGACCTGGCGGAGCGCGACGGATCGATGCGAGCGCGCCAGAGCGCCTCGTTGGCGTAGATGTTCCCGATCCCGACGACCGCACGCTGGTTCATCAACACCTTCTTGACCGCCTGTCGACTGCCCCGAAGAAGGACCGATAGATGCTCTGCGGTGAACGCTCGGTCAAGTGGCTCGACTCCGAGCGTCGCGGTGTAATGGGCGAAGCGCTCCGGGTCCATCAAGGCGACGGTGCCGAGCCGCCTGATGTCGCGGTAGTGGAGCGAGCGACCGTCGTCGAGGACGAACTCGATGGTCGAATACTGGCGTTCGCGATCGGGCAGATCGCCGGCGTCGATCAACAGCGCGCCGGTGAAGCGCGGTTGAACGACGAGACGGTCGCTGGTCGAGAGATCGATCACAACGAGTTTCGCTCGGCGCCATGAGCGCGTGAGTCGGGCGCCGACCACGCGCTTCGACAATAGGCGCGCGCTCACCTCGCGAAGGACATCGGGGCGACGGACGTGAACCCCGACGATGGTTCGTCCTGCGATCTCGCGATCGAGGTCGCGCGCTATGGTCTCGGCTTCAGGAAGCTCCGGCACCCTTGGCTACTTCCGAGCGTCGGGCGAGCTCGCGCCAACCGATGTCGGAGCGATACTGCTTGCCATCGAACCGAATCGCTCCGGCGAACTCCTGACTCCTGTCGCGGGCCTGTTCGACCGAGTCCCCGAGTCCCGTCACGGCGAGGACACGCCCTCCAGCGGTGACGAGACTCCCTGCGGCATCGCGCTTCGTTCCGGCGTGAAACACGAGGACGTCGTCCGGGGTGGGCGGGATCTCGATGCGGTCACCTGTTCGTGGCTTCTCAGGGTAGCCGCTGGCGGCAAGTACGGTTGTGAGCGCGGCGCCTTGCCAACTCAAATTCGAATCCGCGCGCAGGGACTCGCCGCGCGCCACTTTGGCCATCCATTCGGAAATCGGTAACCCAGCCTGAAGCGCCGGCAGCACGACCTGGGTCTCCGGGTCTCCAAACCGACAATTGAACTCGACCACCTTTGGGCCGTCGTCCGTCAGCATCAGCCCGGCGTAGAGGAGTCCAGTGAACGGCGTTCGGCGCGCTCGCATCGCTTCGAGCGTTGGACGCACGACACGCGAGAAAACCGTCTCGAACAGATCGGACTGCGGCGGAGCCAGGGCGACCGGCGAGTAGGCACCCATCCCCCCGGTGTTCGGTCCACGATCGCCGTCAAGAAGCCGCTTGTGATCCTGCGCCGGCGGCAGCGCGTAGCTGAATTCGCCGTCGGTCAGGAAGAACATCGAGAGCTCCTCGCCCTCCATGAACTCCTCGATCAATACCGTGTTGCCCGCGTCACCGAACACGTTCTCGCTCAGCATCGCGGTCGCCGCGCGAAGGCCTTCCTTCGCCGTCTCGCAAACGATCACGCCCTTTCCCGCGGCGAGTCCTGACGCCTTCACGACGAGCGGCGCGCCGATCTCGGCGATGGCCCGCTCGACCTCATAAAGCGTCTCGCACGTCACGGCGCGCGCCGTCGGCACGCCGGCGTCGAACATCAACGATTTGGTGAACGCCTTCGAGGTCTCGAGCATGGCGGCAGCGCGCGTCGGCCCGAAGATCGGCATGCGCTCGGCGCGGAAGCGATCGGCGATACCCGCGGCGAGCGGGGCCTCCGGTCCAACAAGGGTCCAATCCACGCGGTGCTGGCGCGCGACCGTGACGAGCGCGTCGACGTCGGTTGCCGCGATCGGCAGACAAGTCGCCAGCGCAGCGATTCCCGGGTTCCCGGGAGCCGCGATGATCTCAGTCCTCGGATCGTCCTGCCGCAGGCGCCAGGCGAGAGCGTGCTCGCGCCCGCCACCGCCCACGAGCAGCACCTTCATCGATTACGCCACGCCGAGGTCACGGCGTCTCGCGCACCGCGGAGGCCGTCCTTGAACTGGTTTACCGTGTCGCGCGTCTTCTGGCCGTAGTAGCCGGCGGCGTCGACGAAATCGTCGCTCAGCGGCTTGTCGCCGTCGGTTTGATCGCGACGCTGATAGTCGCCGGCGAGGATCTTGTCGTATGCGCCCGAACGTTGCCAGCGCAGCAGTTCCGCGGCTCGAACGGTGTGCATGGGATGTGTGCGCATCACGGTATTCAAGATCTTCAATACGGTATCCCACGCATCGCCACCCGTCTCGTACTGCTCGGCTTGACGAATGAACTCTTCGACGCGCAGCTGATCTCCATACGGCTTCCCGCCGGCGAGCTTCATTTCCGCCGCCATCACCGTGTCGAGGTCTTGGACGGCGAGGAGTCCCGCTCGGTCCGACGAGAACTCGCTCTTGCGATGCCACTCGAGGATGGCGAGTTGAAACGGCAGGATCGCCGCCGCGGCGAGGAAGGGAAGGTTGCTGACACCGAAGTACATGAGGATGATCGCGATCGTCGTGTACGTCGGATGGCCGCTCATGATGTGGCCGAGCTCGTGGCCAAGGATCGCGCGCAGCTCTTCCTCTTCGAGAATCTCGAGGAGCCCCGAGTGAACGACGACGAAGGGCTTGTCGAACCCCACCGCCATCGCGTTGGCGATCGGCGTTTGGCTGACGTAGAGCTCCGGTCGCTCCGGCCAGTCGAGGGTCTCCAGCACCTCGGTCCACATCGCGTTGAGCTTCGGGCGCTGCCCGGCGGTGACCTTCACCGCGTCGCCGAGGAAGAGCTGCCGAATGCCACGTTCGCCGAAGAACCCGGCGACCTTGCGCACGACTTCGTCGAATCCAGGAATCGCGCGAAGCGTGTTGAGCGCCGCGCGATCGGCGGGGTGCTCCCACGCGCGGGACGAAATCTGAACGAGCGGAACGCGGTTAGGCATGGCGGTACTCGAGTTGGAGGCGCGTCGCGACGGTGACTGCTCTGACTACGTTCCCGCCGGCTGCTTTGTGTCTCGACTGCGGGCGCTCGGTGTGGGCTCTCGGCGAGCTTCCCCCGGAATGCCCTCGAACGCCTGGTCGAGGTCGGCGAGGAGATCGCCGACATCCTCGACGCCGCACGAGAGGCGGACCAAACCGTCGCTCAACCCGAGGGCGGCGCGTCGGTCCGGCGGAACCGACGCGTGCGTCATTCCCGCCGGTTGGCTGATCAGCGACTCGACGCCGCCAAGCGACTCGGCGAGCGCGAAGACGCGAACGCGTCCGAGCACGTGGGCTGCCCGCTCTCTGGTCCCGAGCTCCACGCTGATCATTCCGCCGAACCCGGTCATCTGTCGACGGGCGAGCTCGTGTTGCGGATGAGTCGGCAACCCGATGTAATACACGTTCTCGTGGCCCACTCGGTCGACGAGCCACTTCGCGATCTCGCGTCCGTTCGCGTCGTGCTGTCGCATGCGAAGATGGAGCGTCTTGGTCCCGCGCAGCGCGAGCCAGGCGTCGAACGGACCAGCGACGGCGCCAGCCGCATTGTGAATGAACTGCAGTCGTTCGGCGAGGCCGTCGTCGCGCACGACGGCGCAGCCGCCGATCATGTCGCTGTGGCCGTTGAGGTATTTCGTCGTCGAGTGGTAGACAATGTCGGCGCCGAGTTCCAGCGGGCGTTGGAAGTACGGCGAGGCGAAAGTGTTGTCGACGATGAGGAGCGCGCCGGCGCGATGCGCGATGTCGGCGACTGCCGCGATGTCGGTGAGACGCATGAGCGGATTGCTCGGCGTCTCGGCAAGGATGGCGCGAGTCTTCGGCGTCACGGCGTCGGCGACGCGCTGTGGGTCGCGCGTGTCGACGAAGCTGAACGAAAGGCCGAAATGTTGGAGAATCTTATCAAACAAGCGGAATGTGCCGCCATAAACATTTTCGGCGCAGATCACATGATCGCCCGCTCGGAACAGCTTCATGATCGAGTCGAGACAGCCCATCCCGCTCGCGAATGCGAAGCCATGTCGCCCGTTCTCGAGCGCCGCGACATTCCGCTCAAAAGCCTCGCGCGTCGGATTTTTGCCGCGTGCGTACTCGTAGCCCTTATTCTGTCCCAACCCCTCCTGCACGTACGTCGACGTGAGATACACAGGCGTCATGATCGCCCCGGCGAGCGGGTCGGGGCGTTGGCCGGCGTGAATCGCTCGCGTGCCAAATCCGGGGACCAGGTCCTCATCAAATACGCGCGTCATGCCGATACTCGGTCGCTGGGGGTTTGCGAAGAAGTTAACCGCCCGTCTGACCAGCCGGAAACCGAAGGACCCCCTACATGAACGTTCCTCACGCGCCGACCTCCTCCGCGCCGTACTGCCTCATCGTCGACGACGAGCCGCGACTCCGCCAGGTGATGGCTCACCTGATGCGGAGCGATGGATTTCAGTGCGTCGAGGCCGCCAATGGGATCGAGGCGCTCCTGCTGCTCGAGACGACGCCAGTCATTCTCGTGCTGAGCGATCTTCGCATGCCGAAGATGGACGGCGCCGAGTTGCTGCGCGCGATCCGCGCGCGTTTCCCGGACGTCGCCGTCGTCATGATCACTGCCGTCGCCGACGTCGAGATGGCGGTGAACTGCCTCAGCCTCGGTGCCGCTGACTACGTCGTGAAGCCGTATCAGCTCGAGGACGTCCGCGCTCGCGTGTCGCAAGCGCTCGACAAACGCCGTCTGCTGCTGGAGAATCGCGCGCATCGGCAGCATCTCGAGGAGCGCGTCGCGGCGCAAACGCGTCGGCTCGAGGAGATGTTCTGGGCAAGCGTGCAGTCGCTCGCCGAGGCACTCGAGCTCAAGGATCCGTCGACGCGCGGTCATTCGGTTCGCGTCAGTCGTTACGCTGTCGCGATCGCGAGCTCGCTCGGCCTCGATAGCGAAATGATGCGGCAGATCGAGTTGGGCGGGCTCGTTCACGACATCGGCAAGATCGGCGTTCGAGAATCGGTGTTGAACAAGGCCGGCCCGCTCACACCGGAAGAGTACGCGCACGTCATGACGCACCCGATGCTCGGCTGGCGCGTGCTCTCACCGATCTTCGGCGACACGCCTCACGCGCTGAACATCGTGCGCTCCCACCACGAGCGATTCGACGGCCTCGGCGCGCCCGACGGACTAGCCGGCAATGTCATTCCGATCGAGGCGCGCATCGTCGCTGCAGCCGATGCGCTCGACGCGATGACCAGCTTTCGGCCATACCGATCTGGTGAAATGGCTCTGGAGCTCGCTGTGCGCGAGATTCGCCGGAATGCCGGCACGCAGTTCGATCCCGCGATCGTCAACGCACTCACGACCGCGGTGGATCGAGGCGCTCTCCAATTGATTGCGCCGTTGGACCGCGCGCTGGCGGCAACGCCGGCCTGACGGCGCGCGGCCGGGGGTTCCAGCGGCCTGTTGTTTCATCCGTCCAGGTTAGTTTTCGGCCACCAAACGGAGGCCGAATGGGAGCTGGCGGTTTGATGGTGAGCGTGTCTGGAATTCGTGGGCGAGTCGGCGAAGCGCTAACGCCGGAGGTCGTCGCCCAGTACGCGGCTGCATTCGGTGCATGGGCCGGCGCCCGCTCCGAGACTTGGCGCATCGTCGTGGGACGCGACAGCCGCGTGTCCGGCCTCATGTTCCATCGCGTTGTCCTCTCCGCGCTGCAGTCGGTCGGCTGCGACGTGATCGACATCGGCCTCACCACGACACCGACCTGCCAGCTCGCTGTCGAAGACCATCACGCCGCCGGCGGCCTCATGATCTCGGCCAGCCATAACCCCATCGAGTGGAACGCCCTCAAGTTCATCGGACCCTCGGGACTATTTCTAGAGGCGGCCGAAGGCGCCGAAATGCGTGCACTCGTCGAACGGGGTATTCCGCGAGCGACCTGGGACAAGCTGGGTGTGATCGCGCCCGATGATGGTGCGATTGCGCGACACATCGAACGTGTCCTTGCGATACCATACGTGGACCGCGAGGGCATTCGAGGGCGGGGATTCAGGGTGGCGCTGGACTGCGTGCGCGGCGCCGGCGCGGCGATTATCCCCGCCCTGCTAGAGGAGCTGGGCTGCACCGTGGTGGCGATCAACACCGAAACGGACGGTCGCTTCCCGCGCCCACCGGAACCGGTCGCCGAGAACCTTGGCGAGCTGGAACGTCTCGTGCTCGACAGCAGGGCAGACGTGGGCTTCGCGGTAGACCCCGACGTCGACCGTCTCGCGCTGGTCTCGGACGAGGGAAAGGCGATCGGGGAGGACTTCACCCTCGCGCTCGCTGCTCGGCTCGTTCTGCGGCATCGTCGTGGGCCCGTAGTGACGAATCTTTCGACCAGTCGAGTCGTCGAGGATGTGGCAGTGGCGGCGGGCGTTCCGATCGTGCGTGCGCTGGTGGGCGAGGTGAACGTTGCCGTGCGGATGCGCGACGAAAAGGCACCCATCGGCGGCGAGGGGAATGGCGGCGTCATCCTCTCGGAAGTGCATTTGGGTCGCGACGCGCCGGTCGGGGCGGCACTGCTACTGCAACTGTTGTATGAGGAGAAGCGTCCGTTGTCGCGGATCGTTTCGGAGTTCCCGAAGTATGTGATCGTCAAGGACAAACTCGATCGGCCGGAGGCCGATCTCGATCGCGTGTATGACGCACTCCGATCGGCAATGCCTGACGCGCAGGCGGACGTGCAAGACGGACTGCGATTGTCGTGGCCGGATCGCTGGGTACATGTTCGGCCGTCAGGAACGGAGCCGATCGTGCGGGTCATCGCCGAGGCGCCGTCGAAAGAAGAGGCGGACGCGCTCATCACGCGTTCGCGGATGCCGCTCGACGCGCTGAGCGCGAAACACTGAGCAAGGATCAGCTTCTATGTGCGGAATTGTTGGATACGTCGGATCAAAAGGGGCGACGACTCTCCTGATCGAAGGGCTCAAGCGACTCGAGTACCGCGGCTACGACTCGGCGGGCATCGCGATGAGTAACGGTCACGGATTGGAGACGCGCCGCGCGAAGGGCAAGATCTCTGTGCTCGAGAATCTGGTGAATCACAACCCGATCCACGGGTCGATCGGCATCGCCCACACGCGCTGGGCGACGCACGGGGCGCCGAACGAGTGCAACGCGCATCCGCACACCGACTGCACGGGAACGATCGCCGTGGTGCACAACGGCATCATCGAGAACTTCGGCGCTCTGCGAAAGATGCTCGAGATGCAGGGGCACACGTTCAAATCCGAGACGGACACGGAAGTGCTCGCGCATTTGATCGAAGCGGCGACCGGGAACGGCGATCCCCTCGAGGACGCTGTGATCGACGCGCTCAATCTCGTCGAGGGAACGTACGGCATCGCGGTGATCTCGAGCCATGACCCGGACAAGATCGTCGCGGCGCGGCAGGGCAGCCCGCTGCTGATCGGCCTCGGTGACGGCGAGAACTTCGTCGCAAGCGACGTCGCGGCGATTCTCCAGCACACGCGCCAAGTTGTCTACCTCGACGACGGCGAGATGGCAATTTTGACGAAGGATCACTACGAGGTGCTCGACCTCAACGCGCGCCGAGTACAGAAGGGCGTGAGCCGGATCGACTGGTCGCTCGACGAAATCGAGAAGGGCGGCTTCGAT
>JAICJQ010000001.1 GCA_025928335.1 Gemmatimonadaceae bacterium | reverse complement strand
TCTCGTACATGCCGTTCTTCGTGAAGGCGGCGTGCATGGCGCTCAAGACGTACCCGGTCGTCAATGCGCAGATCGACGGCGACGCGATCGTCTACAAGCACTACGTGAACATGGGCATTGCCGTCGCGTCGGATGCGGGGCTCGTCGTGCCGAACATCAAGGACGCCGACCGCCGCGGACTGATCGACATCTCGCGCGAGATCGGCGCGGTCGCGAAGCGCGCGAGAGACGGCAAGCTGACGATGGACGATCTCACGGGGGGCACGTTCACGATCACGAACGGTGGCGTCTTCGGATCCCTCGTCTCGACGCCGATCATCAACTTCCCGCAGGTCGGCATTCTCGGGCTGCACAAGATTCAAGACCGGCCGATGGCGGTGAACGGCAAAGTCGAGATTCGCCCGATGATGTACATCGCCCTCTCCTACGATCACCGGGTTATCGACGGACAACAGGCAGTGCTCTTCCTCGTCCGGGTGAAGGAACTGATGGAAGATCCCGCGTCGATGCTTATCGACTGAGGCGGGACGTTAGCCGGAAGCACCTTGATGAACCACATCGGGCCCGTACGCTCCCGTACGACGGTGAAATTCCTGTCGAGCGCGTTCTCGGCCTAGGTTTGTCTACCAGACGCTTCACTCTCAGGTCATGGCTACTTCCGTTTCAGACAGCGCTTCAATACCGGTTGATGTCGTGGTGATCGGCGGCGGACCGGGCGGTTACGTCGCCGCGATCCGCGCGGCGCAGCTTGGCCTCTCCACGGTCTGCGTCGAAATGGACAAGACGCTCGGCGGGACGTGCGTGAACGTCGGGTGCATTCCGTCGAAGGCGCTGCTTACGTCGTCCGAGCATTACGATTTCGCACAACACGCCGCGGCGACACACGGCATCGGCATCGGGTCGTTGACGCTCGATCTTCCGACAATGCTTCAGCGGAAGAACGAAGTCGTGGCGCAGAACACGCGCGGGATCGAGTTCCTCTTCAAGAAGAACAAGATCATGTGGGCGAAGGGCCGCGGCACTTTGAAGGCGGGGAATGTCGTCGACGTGCACGCGGTCGGAGCGACGGGGGCATCCCATGAAAAAATCGCGTCCTATCAGGCAAAAGACGTCATCATTGCCACCGGCTCCGTATCGATCGAGCTCCCCTTCCTCAAATTCGACGAGAAGCGCGTCCTCTCGAACATCGGCGCGCTCGCCATCCCTCAGGTCCCGAAGCACCTCATCGTCATCGGTGGTGGCGTGATCGGACTCGAGCTGGGTTCCGTCTGGAAACGGCTCGGCGCCGATGTCACCGTCATCGAGCTGATGCCCACGATTCTCCCGGGCATGGACGCCGATGTGATCAAGGAAGCCGACCGCACCCTGCGCAAGCAGGGACTCGACATCCGCACCAGCACGCGCGTCAGCAACGGTGGTCTGACGGAGAGCGGTGCGTTCGTCGAAGTCGAGCACGACGGAAAGAACGAGCGCCTCGAAGGCGACCACGTTCTCGTCTCCGTCGGCCGACGTCCGGCGACGACCGGGATCGACGCTGCCGCGCTCGGGCTCAACCTCGGCAAGCGCGGCGAGATTCTCGTCGACGATCAAATGCGCACGAACCTGCCGCACGTCTACGCAATCGGGGACTGCGTCCCGGGGCCGATGCTCGCGCACAAGGCCGAGGAGGAAGGCGTCATTGCCGCCGAGGTCATCGCCGGCAAGAAGTCGCACATGCACTACAAGTCGATCCCGAACGTCGTCTATACCTGGCCCGAGATTGCGTCCGTCGGACTGACCGAGCAACAGCTGAAGGACAGCGGCCGCGCCTACAAAACCGGTCGATTCCCCTTCTCAGCGAATGGACGCGCCCGTTCGCTGGGCGACGCCACCGGGTTCGTGAAGTTCGTCGCCGACGCGAAGACCGACGAGATCCTCGGTGCGCACATGATCGGCCCGAATGTCTCGGAGCTCATCGCCGAAGTCGTACTCGGCCTCGAGTACCGTGCGTCCGCCGATGACATCGGTGAGACGGTGCACGCCCATCCAACGCTTTCCGAAGTGACGAAGGAAGCGGCCCTGGCGACCTTGGGGCGGGCGCTGCAAATCTGAGTCGTGACCGGCTACTTCGCGCTCGATCCCCGGCCGCTCCAGCCCGAGGATTCCCAAGCGACCCGCGTGCTGCTCATGGGCGCGCTTGGGATTACCCCGTACATCGATCGCGCGCTCGAGGTCCTGGAGCTCGCCGAGCGGGGAAATGACCCCGAGCATCGGGCGCTGGTCATCGCCCGCGATGGCACCGTGGCGGCTCTCGCGCTCTTCGGGACGATTGCCGGCACGGCGCGCGGCGCCCGCGTCCACACGGCGATACTTGCTCCCGGCGTCGACATCGAGGACGTCGGCATGCGTCTGCTGAACGCCGTGGCGAGCGCGGTCCGAAGCTCCGGAGCCGATTTTCTCCTCGCGGAACTGCCCGACGATCCCGCCCTCGGAACCACGCTGGCGCTGCTGCGCCAGCATGGCTTCCGAGACGAGGCGCGCGTTCCTGATTTCTTCCGCGACGGCGTGGCGCTCACCTTCCTGCGCCGCACGCTCTAGCGACTGCTCAGCGTCCGCCGCTCCGTCCGCGCATCATTCCGGACATGTCGACGTAGCCGTCAGGAATTTCGAATAGACTCGCCGCGACCGGCGAACGATCGACCGACGTCACTTCCATGTTGGTGCTGCCGTCGTCCGACCAAACCTTGAGCGGAAACGCCGGACGATCGCCGAACGCCTTGACCCACGCCGGCTGACCACCGCCACCACCACGGCGCCCCATCCCGCCGCTCATGTCGGGGAGCACGAAGCGGCCAAGGCTCGACGTGATGCACGCCTTGACGGATTTCCCGTTCTCATCGGTGATCTGGTAATCGTCGCACGACATGCCCGCGATCTTCTGCGTCGTGCCAAGCTTCTTGATATCCCCTTTGGACGCGGCCGCGGGCCCGGCCGTCTTCGACAGATCGACAATCATCTTCATACCCTTCGCGTCGGGCTGACCGACCATGGCGCCCATGCCGGGAGGCATCGGGATCAACGTCGTCACCGTCTGCGCTTTGGGATCCATGATCGCCCGTACTTCCTGGCCAGCCATCGGACCGGAATTCGCCGGTAGCGTGATGATCGTCACCTGCTGATCGCCTTTCATGGCCATCCGCATGGTCATTCCTTCGGCGTTCTGCCCGTTGCCCGTCATCTTCATGTTGACCGTGCCCTCGAACTGCTGCGCGGCGAGCGGAGCGGCCACGGCAAGCGGGACGAGGGTGAGCACAGAAGCGAGCATTCGTGTCATGAGCGATAACCTCGAAGTTCAAAAGAGAGTTTGGAAATCCGTATTCATCATCGCCGGACAGTTCCGGCCTGGATGGGAGCGTTTTTCAGGAACCGGTCGTACCACGCCACGTAACGCTGGAGGCGGTCGTAATTGAAGCTGGGAAGCGACAGTCCGTGGTGCTGGTTAGGATAGACGATCAGCTGGGCTGGAACGTTTAAGCTCCGGAGCGCCTCGTACATTTGCTCCCCGCCGATGACCGGGACATTGAAGTCCTTGTCGCCGCCCATGAACAGGGTCGGCGTGGAAATTCGGTCGGCGTGGAAGAACGGATACGAGAGCTTGATCCAAAGGTCCTGCGACTTCCATGGCGCGCCGAGCTCGTGCTCATACTGGTAGATGTATTGATCGGATCCATACATCGAAAGTTGGAGCGCGCTGCCCGCCCCTGAGATCGCGGCCTTGAAGCGGCTTGTCGTCGCAATTGTGTAATCGGTGAGAATCCCGCCGTAGCTCCAGCCGCCGATGCCCAGACGGTCCGGGTCGGCGACACCCATCGAGACGACGTAGTCGACCCCCGCCAAGAGGTCGACCACTTCCTTGTTACCCCAGTCCGCGAAAATGGCTTGTTGATATTTCTCACCTCGGCCATTGCTCCCGCGGTAGTTCACGTTGAGCACGGCGTAGCCGTTGGCCGCGAAGAGCTCCCGCTCGAGGCTGAACGAGTGCTGATCCTGTCCGTTCGGTCCGCCGTGGATTCGCAGCAGGAGCGGGTATTTCTGTCCGGCCGCGTATCCGATCGGCTTCACCAAAAGACCGTGGGCTTCGTTGCCGTCCTTCGTCTTGAAGCTGATATCCTCCGTTGTCGCCAGCTGAACTTCCTTCGCCCAGGCGTCGTTCACGTGCGACAACTGGCGGAGCGCACCATTCTCCAGCGCGAAAACCTCATTGGGTGCGTTCGCCGCACCGTTGAGGACAGCGATTTTTCCATCGGGCGTCATCGAGTACGCGCCAAGCACGCGACGACCGTCGACCAACTTTTCCACCGAGCCGCCGGCGAGAGGAATCCGTCCCAAGTACCGCGCCCGGTCGTCGGTGTAGGCAAAGACGATCGACTTCCCGTCCGCGGTGAATTGCGGGCTGCTCACCGGACGGTCGAGCGACTCGGTCAGAATGCGCGGCGTACCGCCCGTCACCGGGACGATGGCGAGGCGATCCTCGTTGTACGCGCTGAACTTCGCCTCGCTGCCGCGCAAATAGGCGAGCAGCGATCCGTCCGGACTCCAGGCGAACGGGCCGCCGTCGGGGCCGTCGAACGTCGTGAGCTGTTTCGGCGTCGCGCCGGCGCGCGCTTCGATGACAAACACGTCGGAGTTGTTCGAGCGATCGAGATCGCCCGGCGCGCGCTTGCTCTCGAAGGCGATCCGCTTCCCATCGGGCGACCACGTCGGTTCGCCTTCGTCATACAGGCCCGGCACCAAATTGGTCGACTGCCGCGTCTCGATGTCGAACAGGTAGATGTGCGTGTGCGTCGAATCGAGATATCCGCCGGCGTCGCTCTTGAAGTGGAGGCGATCGATCACGATCGGCTTCGGCTTCTTGTTCGTCGAATCCGCATCCGGAGCGGCGTCGCTCATGACGAGCGCCAGACGCTTGCCATCCGGCGACCACTCATAATCGCGAATGCCCGTCTTGAGCTCAGTGACTCGCTTCGCCTCGCCGCCGCGTCGATCGAGCAGCCAGAGCTGACCGCCCTTCCCCGCCTGCCGCGACGAAATGAACGATAGATATCGGCCGTCCGGGCTCCATCGCGGATTGCTTTCGCCATCCGGCGACGACGTCACCTGGATCGTCTGGCTGCCGTCCCAAGAAGCCATCCAGACATCCGTATCACTCCGATCCTTCGCCGAATCAGTCGACGTCACGGTGTACGCGACCCACTTACCGTCGGGCGAGATCTGCGGGTCGTTCACGTTCTTCACGCGGTACATGTCACCGACGCGTATCGGGCGCTTCGCGACGCTGTTTTGCGCGCCGACGATCGAAGCGAAACCGACAACGAGGGCAGCGGCAATAGGATGAAAACGCATAGCCGTTCTCCTGCGATGCTGGAGTGGAGACCCGAAGTCTGGGCGACGCGCCTCACTCTGTCTACGGCCGTACACTGGCGCGGGTGCCATCGGTCGCCCAGACTCTGGCGTCCTTCCCCCAGACCTCCCAATGCGATTCACGACCCTTCTCAGGCTCTTCATCGCCAGTGCGGCCGCGCTCGGCTGCGGGCGCTCAAATCCCGTCACCTCCCCCGCTCCTGTCGGCGGGTCTGGTCCCTACGACGTCATCATCGAGAACGGCCGAATCGTCGACGGAACCGGCGCTTCGTGGTTCTACGGTGACCTCGCGATCCGCGGTGACCGGATCGCCGCCGTCTCGCCCCGGGGGACCTTCCGCTCAGCGACCGCGAAAACCCGCATCGATGCGCGGGATCTCGTCGTCGCGCCTGGATTCATCGACATCCAGGACCAGTCGGGCGGCCAGTTGCTCGTCGGCGATGGTCGCCAGCTCGGCAAGATCACGCAGGGCGTGACCACTGGAATACTCGGAGAAGGTTCGACGCCGGCGCCGCTCAACCCCGCCACACTTCCGGCGAACGCCAACGACTTGCAGAAGCGCTTCTCGCAGCCCCACGGTTTCGACGCCTGGCTCACCGCGATGCAGGCACATGGCATCTCGCAGAACGTCGGGTCGTTCGTCGGTGCGGGAACCATCCGCGTGTACGGCATGGCCGAGCACATGGGGGCCGCTCGCGGAGCCGCCCTCGACTCCATGCGCGCTGCCGTACGCCGCGCCATGGAAGACGGGGCCTTTGGTTTGGCGAGCGCGTTGATCTATCCGCCGAACACCTTCGCGACGACGGAGGAGCTGGTCGAGGAAGCGAAGGCGATGTCGCCGTACGGCGGCGTCTACATCACTCACATGCGCTCCGAGGCGGACCATTTGCTCGAAGCGATCGACGAGGTCATTCGCATCGCAAAGGAGGGCGGTGTCCCCGGTGAGATCTACCATCTCAAAGCCGCCGGAACGCGCAATTGGAGCAAGGAAGCTCAGGTCATCTCGAAGATCGACTCGGCCCGCGCCGACGGAATCGACATTCAGGCAAACATGTATCCGTACACTGCGGGCGCGACGGGCCTTACATCGTGTCTTCCGCCCGAATACTCCGCCGAGGGAAAGCTGTTCGACAACCTGGCGAGTAAAGAGATCCGCGCCAAGATCCGGCAGGAGGTGGAGCATCCGACGAGCGAGTGGGAAAACCTCTGCGAGCTCGCCTCACCCGCCGGCGTGTTGATCACCAGTCTTCGTCAGTCGCCGAACCAGCAGTACGTCGGCAAGCGATTGTCGGAGATCGCGCAAATGAAAAGCCTCGACTATCTCGAGGCGGCGATGGACCTCATCCTCAGCGAGCACAATCGCGTCGAGACGACCTACTTCCTGATGAGCGAAGAGAATGTCAAGCTGCAGTTGAAGCAGCCGTGGATGAAGATCGGCACCGACGCGGGTGGTCCCGATCCGGACAGCGTGCGCGCACTCGTCCATCCGCGCACCTTCGGCAACTATCCTCGAATCCTCGGCAAGTACGTGCGGGACGAACACGTCATCCCGCTCGAGGATGCCGTGCGCAAGATGACGTCCGCCGTCGCGACGCGATTGTCGCTGAACGATCGCGGCCTCCTCAAGGCGGGAATGTTCGCCGACGTCGTGATCTTCGATCCGACGACGATCGCCGATCGCGCGACGTACGAACAACCGAAACAGCTCTCGGTCGGCGTGCGCGATGTTTGGGTGAACGGCGTCCGGGTGCTGCGCGACGGAAAGCACACCGGCGCGCGACCGGGCCGCGCGCTACGCGGTCCGGGCTACAAGCCGCCTGCGTGAGCAGGGGCGTTTTCGCGTCACGGCTTCCCGAGCGTCGCCTTCACGCGATCGAGGAAGAGCTGCTCGAATCGTCCCGTCGAGCCGCAGGGGATTCGGTCGGAACTTCCCGCGCTCACATCCTGACCCACCGGCACGAAGGTCGTCTGCACCGTGGTCGTCCCGTCGGCGTTGCCGGCGACTTGGGTAAGCAGCGAGATGTAAATGCGATAGGTCGCCGCCTTGGGGCCGGTCATGCCTGAGCCGCAGTCGACGAACTCGTTCATCGGACGACCGGCCAACACACGCGACTTGGCGAAGTTCGCATTTCCCAACTGGTGCATTGCCGGATTATCGACGACCAGCGGGATATCCATCTCGGCATACACGGATTTGACGGCGAGCCAGACGTTCGACGCGGGCGCCGCGACGCTGATCGCGGTGGCGCGCGGTCGATCCGTCATCAGCGTGCCGGTCTCGGCGCTGGTGAAGATTGGGGTTTGTTTCGACGTCGTGTTCTCGACCGTCGTGCCCGAGCTGGCGCAGCCGACGGCGAAGAGCAGCAGTGAGAAACGTTTCATGGGAACCTCGTCGCGAGGACTCGCCTGTCTTTCAATCGCGCCAGTCTTGAAGATGTGGCGCGGACCGGGTTTTGAAAACCCTCACGACAGGGCTTGCCGGACGGCCGCAAGCAGGACGTCGACCCACATGGTGTACATCCGAGCCGACGGATGGAGGCCGTCACCGGCGATGAGCGACGGATCGCCGGCGGCGCGTCGCGATATGGGTGTGATGTCGGCGTAACCGACCCCCGCCCGCGCCGCCTCTTCCCGATTTACCGCGTTGAACCGATCGATCGCTCGCGTGATCGATGATCGATCGCGTCCATTCGCGAATGGCGTCACGCCCCAGTCAGGAATCGAAACAACGATCACGTGTGAAGGCTTTCCACGGGCGAACGTTATCGCACGCGCGAGCAACGCTCGAAACTCGGCGCGATACTCCTCGTCGCTCCGATCTCGGTATTGATTGTTGACGCCGATGAGAAGGGTGACGAGATCGTAATTCGAATCGGGGCGTGCCCTGTCGATCGCAGTGGACAGCTCGTCGGTCGTCCAGCCCGTCCGGGCGATGATCGTTGGCGTGTGGACGTTCGATCCCCGAGCGCGAAGCATTGCCGCGAGACGATTGGGCCATCGATCCGCCTCGGTCACGCCTTCGCCGATCGTGTACGAGTCGCCGAGCGCGAGGATCCGAATTTCCGCGGCGGGCGCCGGGGGCGCGTCCGCCGTCACGGCTGCACGAAACCGTTGAACACCAGATCCGGATAGGTTCGGATCTCTCCCGCCTGGTAGCGCTTCAGGAACGAGTCGACACGCTCGATCATCGACGCGCTGATGGTGCCGCGGCCCGGCGTGAATAACGGATGCGCGACACCGAATCGTCCGAAGTAGCTACGGACGATGACGCCTGTGCTGTCGTGCGGAAGCGTCTTCACATTCGCGGCAAATTCGTCGAAGCCGCCGTCGCGCGTGATCAGATACTGCTCGACGTTCGAGAGATAGAATGCGGACACCTTGAGTCCGTGGTCTCTCGCGTAGACGCCGATCGCCTTGACCGCCTTGTCGCCCGCAACATTGCCGACAACGGGTACGATGCGATCGCGTT
Organism: Gemmatimonadaceae bacterium; assembly: GCA_025928335.1. Taxonomy (GTDB): domain Bacteria; phylum Gemmatimonadota; class Gemmatimonadetes; order Gemmatimonadales; family Gemmatimonadaceae; genus JAQBQB01. The sequence continues at coordinate 85,450 of JAICJQ010000001.1, read as the reverse complement.
GCTGCATCGAGCGTACGTACTGAAACGCGTCCTCCTCTGCCAGATAGCCGATCGGCTTTCCGGCGCGATCGGTGGCGAGCATGAGCTGCCCGAAGGTGGGATAGTCCATTCGGTTATTGCGGCCGAGGCTCGAGTATCGTGTCTCGAGACCGTCGGCGACGAACTCGGCGCGGTATTTGTCGATGACGCTGCGATCGCGCGCGTCGAGGGCGACGCGGAACCCGCTGATGCGATCGTTACTCGCCCGCCGGTAGGCCTGCACGCTCGCCGAATCGGTCGGAGTCTGCTGCAGGTATGCCATGATCAGACCGATCGACCGATTGTTCCAGAGATCGATGTCCGCCGGGATCGGCTTCCCAAACAATCGGCAGAGGTACTCGAGCCGGTTCCGCGATTGCGCGAAGATCGACTTGAACAGCAGGTGCTCGAGCATGTTGTCGCGACGGATGTCGAGCATGAACGCGATCGACGGCCGGATGAGCGCGACGTAGGAGAAGTTCTGGTCGGGCCCGACGCCGATATACACGCCGCCGTGCGTTCCGACCTTGGCAAGCTGGCTCGCGACCTGGAGGTACGACGACTCGTTCGAGATGATGTTGTCGGAGTCGAAATAGCCGCCGGTCTCCGAGATGCGGGCGACGACCGCCGCGAACGACGAGTCGGCGGCCGGCCGCTCCTGTGTGCACGCCGGACTCGCCAGTGTGGCGGCGAGAACCATTCCGCTGGCGATGCGTCGTATCATGTCAAAAGATCCGTGAGCTGCATCGCGTTGTACGGCGCGTGAACTTTCGCGTCGTTGTCGAAGTAGACGTACGCGTCGAGGCCGTTCTTCGGATCCGTCCATTCGCGCACTTTCGCCGCCCATGCGCCGAGCTCCTCGTCGGTGTAATCGCTCGCATACAACGCGCTCGAGCCGTGCAGCCGCACGTACACGAAATCGGCGGTCACCTGCTCGGCATACGAAAACTTACCCGCGGTGTCGGCGATGACGAACGCACAGTCGTGGCGCCGGAGCAAGTCGTAGAATTCGTCGCAGAAGTATGATGGGTGTCGAACCTCGAATGCGTGGCGGTACGGAACATGTTCATCGGCTCGGGTCAGCGCGCCGCGTCGCAACCGGTAATCGTGTTGTCCTGCCACTGCCTCAGCGGCGCGCGAATCCCTCGGTAACGCGCGAATGAATGCGTCGAGTCGCGCGGCCTCGAAGCGATAGGTTGCGGGAAGCTGCCAGAGAAACGGGCCGGTCTTCCGCCCGAGCGCGAGGATCCCGCTCGCGAAGAAGTTACCGAGCGCGGTCTCGCAGTTTCTGAGCTTCAGGTTGTGGGTGATGTACCGTCCGCCTTTGATGGCGAAGACGAACCCGTCGTCCGGGGTATCCGCGGTCCAACGCTCGAAGTTGGCGGGCGACTTGAGACTGTAAAAAGTGCCGTTCAGTTCGATCGAGTTGAACACGCGGCTGGCGAAGGCCAGCCACGATCGCCGCGGAATGTCCGGCGGATAGAACGCGTCCTTCCAACCGCGATAGTCGTAGCCCGAGATGCCGACAAAAGCGCGCGTCACTCGGCTACTGTTTCGCCTCCTCCGTCACCATCAGGCGAAGCTTGGAAAGGAATGCCGAAGGCCCGGCCCCATCTGGGAGCGCGGCGAGGGTGCGAAGCACGTCCTCCTCCCGAACCGCCAGACCGGCGCTGATCGTGTTGGGATCGACCCCAACACGCTCGAACTCGTGCAGTAAGTGCTCGAACCGTTCCGCCTGTGACATTCGCCCCTCACGCTGGCTATCACATTGGACTGCTCGACGATGAGTCCGCCGAAGCAAACTGCGTTCCGTAGGCTCAGTTCGACAAGGGCTATCGCTCCCAAATGGAAAAAAGGCCGGCCCGATTGGGCCGGCCTTTTCACTTCTCGTACAAGCCGACTAGCGCATCGTGACCATGAGGGTCACCGTGACCGCGGACGCAGCCACGACCAGCGCGGCGGCGAGGGCCAGGGCGTGGGTCGGCCGGACGACGAACTCCCGGCGCCACCATGGGCTGATCACGACAGGCGCCGTCTGGGGCAGCGCGTTCATGATTTTCGTCTCGACGAAGACGGGCGTCAGGATGCGACGGCGCGTCTCCACCTCGACGTTGATGTTCTTCCAAAACTCGACGTCACGAGCCGTATCACCCTTGCGGACGACCGCTTCGGGAAGCTCGCCGTCCAACCACGCATGCACGAGCGGCGACAGCACGCGGGCATCGGACTCCTGTTGGCCAAGCGGCACCTCTCGATCGGCGAGCGGACGCTCCTGCTCGGAGCGGCGCGACACCCGATGATGGTGGCCTTCGAATCCGCCAAGGCCGTCGTCGGAGCGGAGATCGTCAACCATTATGCGTACTTTTCCTCTAAGAGTGCTTGGAGCGCTTCGCGCGCGCGGTGTACGCGCATCTTCAACGCTCCGACCGTAGTACCGAGCAAATCAGCCATCTCTTCGTACGAGCGGCCTTCGACGTGTTTCATCACGAACGCTTCTCGCAGTGACGCCGGAAGCGTCGCGAGCGCGCGGTCGAGATCACTGCGCAACTCCGTCCGGTCCAGCTCTTCGTCCGGGGTTGCATACGCCGACGGTTGATCATCCTCGTCGTAGCTCAGATGAGACCGTCGAATGTTCTTCAGCCAATCCTTGCAGCCATTCGCAACGATCCTGAAGACCCACGCATCGAACCGGCCACGCACCTCGGCGAGGTGCTGATAGGCCTTGATGAAACTGAGTTGCAGGATGTCTTCCGCGACGTCCGGACTACCGGTCATGCAGAGCGCATGTCGATAGAGCGGATCGCTGTAGCGGGAGATCAGAATCTTGAATGCGTCGCGATTCCCGCTCAAAACGCGTTGGATGACCATCTGATCGCTGTTTTCCGGATCAGCGATCAACTGATCGGTCCGCGGAGCCTGCTCAGTCGTCTTCACGACAACAGAGTAACCCACTTCACTTACCTCGGACAGGGCGGTGCTGGGCCCGCGTCTTTGATCGAGAAGGGTCGCCACGTGGAAAAGACGACCGCGTGCATTCGAGGTAACAGGGTTGTCACACCGGCAATCGCTGCCGGGTAACAGGCCTCTAAAGGCCTCGAAACGCGCCCCAACCCGCAGCTCGAATTTGTGACCCGTGCTCGTCGAGTCCCGGCGGCTCGAAGCGAATCGTGCCCGGAACACTCGGCGGAACGCCGGTCACGGGCGATGCGGCGGTGTCTCTCAGCGCCTCGAGCACAGTCTGAACGAGACCGTTGGGCACGCCGGCGCGCGAAAGCCGGTCTGCCCAGTGAGCGGCTTGATTCTCCCCTACTCGGCGTGTGATGGCGCGCACGATACGATCGCGCTGCGCCAGACGCCCGACGTTGGTTGCCAGCGCGGGGTCGTCCGCCAGTTCGTCGAGTCCGAGGGCGCGACAGCAGGCGACCCACTGGGCGTCGCTTCCCACGGCGATGACGATTTCGCGATCGGCCGCGTGAAACATCTCATATGGAACGAGGTTGGGGTGCGCATTTCCCCACCGCGTTGCATCGCGACCACTGACAAGCGCGTTTTGCGCCACGTTGACGAGTGCCGCCCGAGCACTGTCAGCGAGCGAGACGGAGAACCGGCCGCCCTTCCCCGTGCGCGATTTTCGAACGAGCGCGCCCAATACGGCGATGGCCGCATCCTTCCCGGCGAGAATGTCAGCGAGGGCGACGCCCGCCTTCATCGGATCGCCGGACGGATCGCCGGTAATCGCCATCCACCCGCACTCCGCCTGCGCCACGAAGTCGTATCCCGGCCGATCGCTTGACAACCCGAAGCCAGTGATCGTGCACCAAATAAGATCGGGTCGATCGGCGCACCATCGATTGGGCCCGAGTCCGCGGCGCTCGAGCGTCCCGGATCGGAAGTTGTCGACTACGACGTCGGCCGTGCGCAGGAGCCGCTCAATGAGCGCGAGATCCTCCGCCGAGTCGAGGTCCGCGGCGATCCCGAGTTTGTTCCGGTTGATGCTTAAATAGTAGGCGCTCCGACCGGCGGCATCGAACGGCGGTCCCCATCCGCGGGTATCGTCTCCAACGATTGGCCGCTCGACCTTGATGATATCGGCACCGAGATCACCGAGGATCATCGTGCAAAGAGGCCCGGCAAGAACCCGCGAGAGATCGAGGATTCGAACGCCGAAAAGCATCGACTGGTCTATTGATGGCGGCATTAGATCGCCATACTGCTCTTATGTTGATAATCGGGAACGGGCTGGTGCGCCTGCCTTCGACTCTCTCCAGCCCGGCTTGCGTAGCTGCTGGCGAATCATATACTTCCGCCATTCCAACCCCGGCCGCGCGAAGATAGCGCGCCCATCCGCGCTCGACAACGACATGGCCGACAAGCCTGCTTCTCCCGCCGGTGCCCCCGTGCCGGCATCGAACGAAGCTCCGAACGCCGCCGCAGCACCGCGTCGCCCGTTCGGCCATCGCGGCGCGGACATGCGCGATACGGTCGCGGAGCTCGCTGAGCGCGCGCAGATCATCAGCCAGGAAGCGGGGGGCAAAGTGGCGGCAGCCATGAAAGACGTCGTCAGCGCCGCTGCCGGCATCGCCGGTTTCGCAATCGAAAGCGCGCGCGATCTCGTCCAGTACATGGTGCGCCGTGGTCAGATGACCCCCGAGGAAGGCGAGAAGCTGATTCGCGAGGCCGAGGCGGCGCACTCCAAACGGCCGGCGACCGAAAAGGCTCGGCCCACCGCGACGAAGGTTGCCGCGGATCGAGCCGCGACCGCGAAGGCGGAAGCCGCGGCGCGTGCCGCGGCGCAACTCGCGGCCGCTCCACCGAGGATACCACCGCGTCCGGCGTCGCCGCCGCCGCCACCGTCGAACAGCTCGCACCGTGCGCCGGCGAAGGCAGATGCTGCCCACGCGAAAGATGCGGAGAAGAAGCCCGCTGCGTCCAAAACAGCGGCTAAACCCGCGAAGCGGGAAAAATCCGCGACGGCCGCCAAGGCACCCACAGCGAAAGCGGCTAAACCGGCAAAGAGCGCCAAGAAAAGGAAGTAGCGATCAGCCGAGCGTTCGGCGGAGGCTCAGCACCGCCTCGAGCAACTCGCACATCGCCGACGTGTCCGCGACACGAAATTGCGCGGCGGTTTTGTCGGCGGCGGATTCCGGACCGACCCACACAGTCACGGCCGCCGGCTGCCTCGCGCGAACCGCTTGGAACATGTCTTCGTCCGTTCGGTCGTCACCGGCGCAGAGCAGCGACGCGCCGTCGGACAGAGCGTCCAATTCCTCGGCGAGCAGAAGGGCGGCGGTTCCCTTGTTGATTTCCACCGGCGGACGCACCTCCAGGACTTCCTTTCCCACACTGAGCGCGAGACCGAGATCCTTGGTGATCGCCGCGATGCGCGCGTTCAGGCTCGGAACAACGCCGGGGTGCGCCAGCCGATAGTGGACGCTCAACGTCCAGCGCTTGTTCTCGACAAACACCCCCGGAAGTGAGTCAGCAATTTGCGTGGCGCGCGTTGCCGCCTCGGCGATCGCGTCGGCGTAGCTGGCCACGGCATCGCGGGCGACCGCGCTCTCGCCTGGCGCCGCGACCTCGATCCCATGATTCCCGATGATCCACACGCCGGCCACGTCGACGAGCCGTCGCGCGTCGTCCGCGCTTCGTCCCGAGATGACGACGACGCGCACGTCCGGAGTGGCGGCGAGGTCGGTCAGGATTTGTCGCGTATCGTTCGGCACCGTCGCATACTCGGGACGCGGCGCGATCGGGGCGAGCGTTCCGTCCACGTCGAGCAGCAGCGCGAACGGCGATCCTCGCAGCCTGGCTTCCACCGCGGGCGTGAGAGGGAGTGCCGGGATGGCAGGCGCTTCAGGCAAGCGCGGGCTGATGCTGAGCTCCCATGATCTCGGCCGATCGCGCGAGAATCGAGTCGAGCCAATCGAAGATCGTGGAGTTGTGAAGCTGGCGGCGCATTCGGCGCATCCGTCGCTTGCGCTCATCCGGGGACATCTCGAGAGCGGTGCGAATCGCCGCGACGAAGCCATCGACGTTGAACGGATTGATCAGGACCGCACCCTCGATTTCCTCGGCGGACCCGGTGAAACGACTGAGCAGCAGGACGCCCCGTTCGTCGACTTGGCAAGCGACAAACTCCTTGGCGACGAGGTTCATCCCGTCTTGCAGCGACGACACGATGCACAGATCAGCCGCGCGATACACGGCGGCGAGAAGGTCCGAGTCGACGTTCTCGTTGATCAGGACGATCGGCGTCCAGTCGCGCGTGCCGAATTGTGTATTGATCGCGATAACTGACTGGAACACGTCGCGCTCGAGCGCGTTGTACGCGGGAAGATCCGTTCGCGACGGCGTACACACGAAGATGAATGTGAACCGTTCACGCAACTCGGGCGACTCGGCCCAGAGGGTTTCCAAGGCGCGAATTCGCTCGGGAATTCCTTTCGTGTAGTCGATGCGATCGACGCAGACTCCGAGCTGGCGCGTGCCCTTCGCGTAACGGTCGCGCAACGTCGTCACGCGCGCCTGGCTCTCCGGCGAGGACGCCATTCCTTCGAATCGGTCGACGTCGATGCTGATCGGAAACGCGCCGACGTGCACGACGCGATCGCGAAACGTGACCGTCTGGTGGACGTGATCGACGCGCGATTCGGGAACGAACTTCTCGACGCAATCAAGGAAGTTGACCGCATAACGATCGATCTGAAACTCGAGCAAGTCATTGCCGAGCAGGCCACGCAACACCGCTTCATGCGTCCCAGACGGCAACAGACGGAGGATGTCCGCCGGCGGAAAGGGGATGTGCCAGAATTGATTGATGAACAGCGAGGGCCGCATCGCACGCAGAAACTCGGGTGCGAGCGCGAAGTGATAGTCCTGAATCCAGGCCATCGCGCGGCCGGTGCATCGCTCGGCTTCGTCGGCAACCGCGTGGGCGAAGCGAAGATTCACCGCCCGATAGCGCTCCCAGAACTCGGTGCGATACTCGAAGTGCTGGATGAGCATGTGGCACAGCGGCCAGAGCGCGCGATTGGCGAATCCATGGTAGTAGCCGTTGACGTCGGCCTCATCGAGCCAGACACGCCTCAGCGTGTAGCAGGACTCCCCCGGCGGCACGGCCACTCGGCCGGTTTCGTCCGACACCTCGCGATCGGCGTTTCCCGATCCCCACGCGACCCACGTTCCGTGCGTACGGCGCATCGTGGGATCGAGCGCCGTCACGAGTCCGCCCGCCGGTTGTTTGACCTCGACGCCCTGGATCCCGCGAAGGTGCTCGTACGGTTCGCGGTTGGAGACGAGAATGAACTTGCAGTCGTTGAGATAGTGGGTGAAATCGGCCATGGAAGGTTGAATGGGCAGCAACAGGCATGCCCGATAACGCTCCGCGCTTCGCGCGATTGGCGAAGATTCGTGCGGGGACTACGTTTAGCGTTGCTTGAGCGCAATCATCGTCACGCGCGCACCGACGCGCATCGATTTCGGCGGCGGATGGACCGACGTCCCGCCCTACTCCGATGAGATGGGCGGCTTTGTCTGCAACGTGGCGATCACCCGCTACGCCACTGTCACGGTGACCCGTGGGCGCGCGGCCGACGGCTCGCAGGTGAGTGATACAACGAGCGACCGCGCCGCCGATCGATCCATCGCAGCGGCCGCGGCGCGGCGATTCCAGATAGACGATGCCCAGATTCAGCTCGATAGCGACTTCCCGATCGGCGCGGGACTTGGCGGTTCTTCCGCGGCAGGCGTAGCGGCCGTTGCCGCATTGTCGCGCGCCCGCGGCGACGAAATGGCTCGAGGCGATATCGCCGAGCTCAGCCGAGCGATCGAAATCGGAGACTTGGGAATTCCCGGCGGCAGGCAAGATCACTACGCCGCAGTTTTCGGTGGCGCGCTCGGATTGCGGTTCTCCGCCGGGAAGACTGAAGTCACGCGCATCCGGCTCGATCCGGTGTTTCGCGAAGAAATCGAACGACGCTGCCTGATCATTTATACGGGAAAGAGTCGGATCTCCGGCGAGACGATCAACGGAGTGCTCGGGGCCTACGAGACGCGAGAACCGCGCGTGTTGCGCGCCCTCGAACGAATGCGCCAAACGGCGGAAGAGATGCCGCGGGCACTCGAAGCGCGCGACCTCGATGCGTTGGCCGGTTTGGTCGACGAACAATGGCGCCACCAGCGCTCCCTCCATCCAGCCATTCCGACGCCGCTCATCGATGAGATCATCGAGCGCGCGGCTCGCGCCGGCGCGGTCGGCTCGAAGGCGCTCGGCGCTTCGGGAGGCGGTTGCGTCCTCGTGATCGCCGGACGCGATCGCGTCAATGCGGTGCGTGACGCGATCATCGGCCTGGGAGAGCTGTTGCCTTTCGCGATCGACGAGCACGGAGTGCACCAGTGTCGATAGCGCTCGGCGACGCCGTCGCGTTGACTCGAGCACTGGTCCGGGTTGACTCACGGAACCCGTCGCTCGTGCCCGGCGGCCCAGGCGAGCGGAGTGTCGCTGAGCTCCTTGCGGGAGTGCTCGCGAGTTGGGGCTTTCGCGTCGATGTGTACGACGCGCTTCCCGGACGGCCGAATGTCATCGCTCGAATCGGCAACCCGGCCGGGGGGGGCGGGGGCGGGGGCGGGGGCGGGGGCGGCCGAACGTTGATGTTCAATGGCCACCTCGACGTCGTTGGCGTCGAGGGGATGACGCACGCGCCGTGGGACGCCGCCGAGTGGGGCGATCGCGTCTATGGACGCGGGTCGTCGGACATGAAATCGGGAATCGCGTCGATGTGCGCGGCCGCGGCGCGGGTTGCCCAGCATGTCGAAGGCGAGATCGTCGTCGCCGCCGTCGCCGATGAGGAGTACGAGAGCGCGGGAACGCGGTCGTTGATCGAGCGCGGTATCCGAGCCGACGCGGCGATCGTCACGGAGCCGACCGGATTGGCGATCATGCCGGCGCACCTCGGCTTCGTGTGGCTCGACATCACCACTCACGGGCGCGCGGCGCATGGCAGTCGGTGGGATCTCGGCGTCGATGCAATCCGTCACGCCGGTCTGGTGTTGTCAGAGTTGGATCGGTTCGACGCCGAGGAATTGCCGAAGCGTCGGCACACGTTGCTCGGCCGGCCGTCAGTGCATGCCTCGACAATCGTCGGCGGCATCGGCATGTCGACCTATCCGGACAAGTGCACGATCCAAATCGAGCGACGCACGATCCCTGGTGAATCCCCGGAGCTTGTGCGTCAGGAGATCGAATCGGTGTGCGAGCGGGCCGGACAACGGCATCCGCATTTTCGCGCGGATATCACCGTGGCCTTCGCGCAGGAACCGAGCGACGTCTCCGTGGCCGCCCCGATCGTCACCGCCCTTCGAGGCGCGCTGCAGGATGCGCGGGAAGAAGTTCGCGTTCAAGGAATGACGGCGTGGACGGACGCCGCGCTCCTCAACGCGGCCGGTATTCCGGCGATTTGCTTTGGCCCGGGAGATATCGGACTCGCCCACGCGGCGGAGGAATACGTGATCATCGAAGAAATCGAGCGCGCGACACGCGTGCTGGAGCGACTGGCGCTTCAATGGTGTCGCACCCCGGAACACGCATGGCGCAGCTGACGCACAAACAGTACGACGCTCTGGAGCGCGCTGTGACGCAGGGCACACGCCTCGCCTTTCAGCGGAGTGGGCGTCGCGAGTACGTGGTCATTCCGTTGGCGCTTCGAATCGAGAACGGCCGCGAGGTCGTCGACGCCCGCCACCCAACTACTGGTCACGATCTCAAGATCTACATCGATGAGATCGACGGCGTCGAGGTCCTCGGGTGACCAAGGGGAGCCCTTCGGGAACGAGCACCTCCGCGCGGCTCCCACTCGTCGCCATCTACGCCGACGAGTCGTGTCTCGGCAATGGCCGCGAAGGGAGTAACCCGGGCGGGGCGGCGGGCGTCATCGAGTATATGGGCCGGAACGGCGATCTCACCCGGTGGGACTACTGGGTGTCCGAGCCCGGAACGACGAACAACCGCATGGCCCTTCGCAGCGTGATCGAGGCCGTACGCGCGATCTCCCGAAAAGGCGTGCGCTTTCGCGTGGTGTTCACGAGCGATTCGCAGTACCTCGTGAAGGGCATGAGCGAGTGGGTTCGTGGCTGGATGGCGAGGGGTTGGAAAAGGAAAGAGGGCCCGATTCTCAACCTCGAGCTATGGCAGGAAGCAGTGGATGTGGTTCGCGACGGTGGGCATCAAATGGACTGGCGATGGGTGCGCGGACACGAGGGACATCCGCAGAACGAGTATGCCAATCATTTGGCGGTACGAGCCGCGCGAGAGCAGACGCAGTCCGGTGGTATCGTCGCCTCGAAGTTCGACGAATGGCTGGCCGTAGAACGTGAAAAGCAACGAGTGACCGTGGAGCCGCAAGCATTTCCCACCGACGACGCATTTCGGGCGTCGCGCCAATACCCGGTGGTGGCGCGCCCCAATTCGGTCACGTGAGTCCGCGCTTCGCGCGGACGACGGAGGTGGGTCATGACGAAGTTTCTGGTTGCGTTGCTCCTCGGGCTGGCCATGGGGTACCACTGGGGTTATGACGAAGGTTGGGCGGGTAAGCCGTCGATCGTCGCCCGGAGCCTCGATCGTTTTGGAACGTCGAAGCTGCGCGCTGCGCGCGACGACAAAGAGCGGCGGGTCGAGGAGGCCTCGAGGCCCTAGTCGATAGTTTTATCGGCATGGACAACCTCGATCGGATGTTCCGGCATCTCGCGCGTACGGTTCGCGCGAAGCATCCGCAGTACCTCAGCCAGCCGTTCACCGTGGCCGAGTTGCATCAGAGCATCCTGCCCTATCGGCTGCATCGCCGCGAGTTGGGGCTGGAGACGAACGAGGATTACGAGATCACCCTGACCGAGCTTCTCTCGGGTGCGCATGATTACCTGATCGTCGATGAGGCGATGCGGGAGCGGTTGCGCTCGGAGCTCGCGAACAAGAATCCCGATCCGACGGCGTTCAAGCAGTTCGCGACGATGACTGTTGCGCTGTCGCCGAACGCACTTCGCTCGCTCGATGCGGGGCCCGACGACGGGAGTACACCGCCAATCGCCTTCGACGCGCTTCCGACGCCCGCCGCGTCGAACACGCCCGCGGCAGTGCCGCCCGCGACGAATGCTGCGGAGCCGCCTTCACCGAGGGCGGCGCCTCGGCCGAGTTCAGCGCAGGCTTCGACTCCGACCCCCGTCGACGCGTCTCGCTCGCCGATCGGATCGCGCGCCGTGGTGGCGAACGCCGGCGACCGGTGTCGGTATTGTAATGAACTGCTGCCGATCGGCCGTACGATTACCTTCTGCCCGCATTGCGGTCAGAATCTCACCGTCGTGAATTGCGAGGCCTGCGGCACGGAGCTGGAAGTCGGCTGGAAGTTCTGCCCGGTCTGTGGCCGGCCGGCGGCGACCCCCGGATAGTGGACCAAGGGATCATTCGCCTTGCTTTTGCACTAGGATAGGACGACCTCAGCGTTGGTTCTAATCCTATGGCTCGGCCAACTCATCATCGATTCGGAGTACTGGCGCTTTTCGGCGCGACGACCATCACTCTCGGCGGATGCGCTCCGGCGACCGCCGGCTCGACCCCCACGTCGTCCTCCCGGGCCACGACGACGAGCCCCGCACCGACACAGACGCGCGGCTGGCGCGTGATGACCAAAGAGCACGTCGATCTTTGGCTGCACGGCTTTGCGCTGCTGACCAGCGACACCGGTCACGTTCCTTTTTTCGCGCGCGGCTACAAACAGCAGATCACGGCACTCAAGCGACAGCGGAACGTCTTCAGCCAGCTCGATGCGAACCAACAGGAGCTGTCGCGGCGCTTCGCGACGAATCCGTCGCTGACCAACGCGCAGTTCCTGGCGATGTATTTCAACTCCTTTCAGGAGATCGTCGAGGCGACGGATTTTCTCGTGCGATCGTCCGGCAACCCGCGCGCATCGAGCAATCCGGACGTGCAGCAGCGGATCGCATTTCTCGCGGCAAACTTCCCGACGCAGGCTGACCGAGACTGGGTGAAACGCTTCGTCGAAGCGCTGCAGGACGAGAACAACCGCTTCTATCACGATTACTGGACGAAGGAGCAGCAAACGCGCGGGGCCGCATACGCCCAATTCAACCAGGACTGGACCGCCAAATACTACCCGAAGCTCTCGCGCTTCCTCGCCAACACGCAGCAACCGTCCGGCGAGCTGCTCTTGTCTCTGCCAGTCGGCGGAGAAGGGCGAACGGTCAACGATGGCAAGCAAGCAAACGCGATCGCCGTGGTCTTTCCGCGGACACCCGACGCATCACCGGAAGCGCTGTACGTCTTCGTCCACGAGGCCATCGCTCGCCTCGTTGACGAAGCGATTCGCGACAACACCACTCCCGCGGAGCAACGAACCGGAGCCGCCAGTGGCTACGTCGGCAACGGGGCGGTGCGCGGCGGCGCCCTTCTCCTCCAGCGCGTCGCGCCGGAGCTTGGGCCCGGTTACATGCGCTTTTACCTCCAAACGCTCGGCATCGCAGCACCGGCGGGAGACCCAAGCGCCCAGTTCGCCGCCACGTTCCCCGTCCCGGGGCCGATTCTCACGGCACTGGGCCGGTCGATCGAATCGGTGCTCGGGGGAATCTGATATTGGGCGGCGGGCGACGGGCGAGTGGGCGAGTGGGCGAGTGGGCGAGAGGGCGAGAGGGCGAGAGGGCGAGAGGGCGAAGCGAGCATGTCATCCTGAGGGAGCGCAGCGACCGAAGGACCTAGACTCCCGCACTAGTAACTCTTCGTGGGACAGTAGGTCCTTCGCTGCGCTCAGGATGACAGCAACCGCTCGCTGACAACAACCCGCAAATGATCGTCAGTACGTCTCACTGTCACCCCACCGCGCAGCGATTAATCTTTTGATATGCCCGATTCGCCGGTCCCTCGTCCTCCCGCCCGGCTCGACCGCTCTTCACTGGAGCGTGTGCTGGCCCGCGCCGCGGAGCTGCAGGGAAAAACCGGTGACTCCGGTGATCCGTCAGAGGAATTCACTGAAGAGCAGCTGATCGAGCTCGGCAAGGAAGTCGGTCTCACGCCGCAGCATTTGCGGCAGGCGCTCGCCGAGGAGCGGACCCGTTCCGTGCTACCGGAGGACGAAGGCGGCGTCGCGTCGCGATTGTTCGGACCGGCGCGGATTTCGGCGGGGCGCACGGTGCCCGGACGCGCGAGTGACATTCTCGCGGCCATCGACGCGTGGATGCAACGGCAGGAGCTGCTCATCGTCAAACGGCATCACGCCGAGCGAATCGTCTGGGAACCGCGGCAGGATTTTCTCGTCGGCGTCAAGCGCGCGCTTCGCGTCGGAGGGCGAGACTACGTCTTGTCGCGCGCCTTCGAAGTGTCGGCGACCGCAATCGGCGTCGACGATCAGCGCGTGCACGTCGCCCTCGAGGCCGACTTTCGAACGCAACGGCGCTCCGCCGTGGCGCAGACCAGTGCGGGCGTCGTCTTCGGCGCGGCGATCGCCGGTTCGCTCCTCATCATCGGTGCGGTGCCGATCGTCGCCTTTGCGCCCGCGCTGATCGCGCCGGCACTTGGAGTGACTGGCGCGCGCGTGATGCACAATCACGTCGTGACGCGCGCCCAGCTCGCGCTCGAGCAACTGCTCGACCGGTTGGAGCGCGGCGAATTCAGCCGGCGAGGCGGTGACTCACTACTCGGCGCGATTGTCGCCGCGGCGACGGCGATTCCGACCCGCAGGCCATAGTTGTCCGGCCCAGCCGGTTTTCGCGGCGAGTATCGAACCGACGACGACGCCCGGGCGGCGTACTCCGAGGCGGCGGGTATCGGTCAAGCTATTCCAATCGCGGTAGCCGTCCCGATAGACGCCGACGATCTCGTCACCCTCGTGCGCTGGGCGGCGGCCGCGCGCACGTCGCTGATCCCGCGCGGATCGGGCAGCAGCATGCCGGGCGGCGCCATCGGGCGTGGCGTGATCGTGGATCTCAGCCGCTGGAATCAGATCGGCGACGTCGATGTTTCAACCCGCACGGTGCGCGTTGGCCCTGGTGCGACGCGCGGTGCGGTCGAGTCCGCGGCTCGGTCGCACGGACTTCGCTTTCCGGTCGATCCGTCGAGCGGCGCCTTCTGCACGGTTGGCGGAATGGCGTCGACGAATGCCGCCGGAGCGCACTCGCTCAAATTCGGATCGACGCGGCACTGGGTGAAATCCATCGACTGCGTCTTCGCTGATGGCTCGCGGGCGTTTCTCAGCCGTGGGGTTGAGCCGCCTCGCGGAAATCCGGTGATCGATCGGTTTGAGGCGTTGGCTGCGACGCTGATCCCGGCGGAAGCAGTGGAGCCGTCCGTGCATCCGGGAGTTCTCAAGGATTCGTCGGGTTACGCGGTCGCCGAGTTCGCGCGATCTGGAGAGTTGATCGACGTACTCGTGGGGAGCGAGGGCACGCTAGCGTTTTTTGTGGAGCTCGAATTGGCGCTCATTCCCGTCGCCGGCGCGACGAGCAGCCTGCTGAGCGCGTTTTCGTCGCTCGAAGACGCCGTCGTCGCGGCGGGCCGCGCGCGCGCGTCCGGTGCGTCGGCCTGCGAGCTGCTCGACCGAACGTTCCTCGATGTGGCGGCCAGCGGAGGCGCGACGGAGCTTCCGGCGGATACCGAAGCCGCTCTACTCGTCGAGGTCGAAGGCGCTTACACGACTGATGCCGCGGAGGCGGCGCGGGCCGTCGAGCGCGCCTTTCGCGATGCCGGCGCGACCGCGACTCGCCTGGCGCTCGACGGTGCTCATGAGACGGAGATCTGGGAGCTACGCCACGCGGCGAGTCCGATTCTCGCGCGGCTCGACGCCCGCCTTCGCTCGATGCAGTTCGTCGAAGACTGTGCCGTTCCGCCGGAGCGATTGCCGGCGTACGTGCGTGGTGTTCGCCGAATTCTCGCCGCGAATGAGACTCGGGGTGTGATTTTCGGCCACGCCGGCGACGCACACGTGCATGTGAACCCACTGATAGATGTCGGACGGCCGGGCTGGCGCGACCGCGTCGAGCGAATCCTCAC
The DNA here is from genome assembly GCA_025928335.1 of Gemmatimonadaceae bacterium. Lineage (GTDB taxonomy): Bacteria > Gemmatimonadota > Gemmatimonadetes > Gemmatimonadales > Gemmatimonadaceae > JAQBQB01. The sequence continues at coordinate 70,386 of JAICJQ010000001.1, read as the reverse complement.
CGATGTCACGGCACTAGCGGCATCACTCGGCGGCACGCTGACGGGCGAGCACGGCGACGGACGGTTGCGGACGCCGCTCATCCCGCGGATGTGGAGTGTCACTGCCGTCGAACGATTCGCGGCGGTGAAGCAGACGTTCGATCCGCTCGGCATCTTGAACCCGGGCGTGAAGACCGCGCTGCCCGGCGAGCGCCCGCTCGGGGAGATCAAGTACGATCTGGGTCTCTCGCCGCTTCCGCCCAAGGCACGCGCTGTTCTCGATCGCGTCGAGCGCGATCGGGCGTATTCCAGTTTTCGCCTCGCACTGTTGGCCGACGCCGCGAAGTGAGATCCCGCCTTGTCGTGCGGGGGGTGATCCGGTTGATTTTGTCCTCATGACCGCCACCACTGCTCAGGCCTCGCGTGCCTCGATGACGTCGCCTCGATACTACACTGAACCCGTCGTGACCGTGCTCTCCCGTCCGAGCTTCACGATGCCGGAGCATCTGGCGGTGACCCTGATGGGAGAGAGCACCGACGGCGAGCAGCTCGCCGAATTCGCCGGCCGACTCTGTTACATGAGTCAGCACAATCCGGCCAAGCGCGAAACGCGCGAGTACCTCGAGAACATCAAGAAGCAGGGCCACGGGAGCGTGCTGGAGCATGCGAACTATTCTCTGCTGTTCGAGGGCGTGAGTCGGTCGCTCACCCACGAGCTGGTGCGTCATCGCGCCGGTTTCGCGTACTCGCAGCTCTCGCAGCGCTATGTGGACGAGTCGGAGGCGAGCTTCGTCGTTCCGCCGGCGATGGTCGGCGACGACACGCTCGAGTCGGCGTGGCGCGAGCAGGTGGAAGGGGCGCAGGCGAAATACGTGGAGCTCGTCGGCGAGCTGATGACGCGTTACAGCTGGGTGGCGGACAAAGTCCATCGCCGGAAGATGGCGCGCGAAGCGGCGCGCGCGGTCTTGCCGAATGCGACCGAGACGAAGATCGTCGTGACGGGGAACGCTCGCGCATGGCGGACGATGCTCGAGTTGCGCTCGAGCGAGGGCGCGGAGCTCGAGATCCGTCGGATGGCGGTGGTGGTGATTCGTCTCCTGCAGCACGAGGCGCCGGGATTCTTTTCCGATTTCGAGATCTACACGGCCGACGATCGACGCGAAGCCGCGCGCGTTTTCTATCACAAGGTCTGAGATCGATCTGAGCGAAAAAATCATTGCGGGTTTTTTTCGTCGCGCGTATTTTGCGCGACGGAGAGGTGTGGCATTTCTCTTGCCCCCACCGTCGCACTGGAATACGCGACGCACTTCTCGAAGCTCGGAATTCTCGCGGCACTCACGCCGCAGACGCTCACAAGAGACGGGATGACGCGGATCGGGTTCGCGTACAACCAAAAACCAGAGCTGAGTGCAGGGGGCCGTACCGGGACGGCCGCCATCGATCATCGTCCCGACGAAGAGCCTCCTAGTACCGCCGACGTCTACGCGGAGTGGGATTCCGCCGAAACGATCGACGCCGTCGCCTCCGCCCTCTCCGCTTTTGGCGACGTGATCCGCATCGAGGCCAACGAGAGCCTCCCCGAGCGCCTCCGCGCTGAACGCCCCGACATCGTCTTCAACATCGCCGAAGGACTTCACGGCACGAACCGCGAAGCCCACGTTCCGGCAATCTGCGAATTTTTCGCGATTCCCTACTCTGGCAGCGACCCGTTCACGCTCTCGCTCTGCCTCGACAAGGCGCGCACGAAAGATTTCTTGAGGGCCCACGGCGTCCCGAACGCACGCTTTGCCGTGATCGAGGACGAGGCGTCGCTCACGCGGCTCCTCGCCGCGGAGATGGGGTCAGACTCCATCTTCTCGAAATTCCCGCTCTTTGTGAAACCGATCCACGAGGGATCGTCGAAGGGCATCACGGAGAGGAATTTCGTCCGCGACCGTGACGAGCTCGAAGCGCAGGCGCGCTTTCTCCTCACGACCTACGACCAGCCGGTCATCACCGAAGAATTCCTGACCGGCGCCGAATTCACCTGCGGCGTGCTCGGGAACGGCGCGTCGGCACAAGTGCTTCCTCTCGTTGGAATGAACTTCGAGTCGCTGCCCGAGGGTGCTCTGCCGATCTACGGCTACGAAGCCAAGTGGGTCTGGGATACACCAGATGAGCCGCTCGACATCTTCGAGTGCCCCGCTCGCGTCAGCCCCGCGCTCCAGCGCTCGATCGAAGACGTGGTGCTCCGCGCCTACCGGATCCTCGGCTGCCGCGACTGGTCGCGCATCGATGTCCGGCTCGACGCCAACGGGACGCCAAACATTGTCGAAGTGAATCCGCTTCCCGGCATCCTTCCGAATCCGGAAGACAACTCGTGCCTGCCCAAGGCCGCGCGAGCCGCGGGCCTCGGCTACGACGAGCTGATTCAGAGCGCGCTACGTCACGCCGCCGAGCGCACCGGCGTCCAGCTTCGCACGAAGCGACGAGCCGCCGCCCGTCGCCCATCGCCCGTCGCCCTGCCAGTATGAAGATCGCCATCCTCTTCGACGGCGCGTCCGCGTACGCGACCAAGCCCGACTTGCTGATCCTGAGCACGGTCGAGGCAATCGAACGCTCGCTCGTCGCCGAGGGAAACACGGTCGGGTACATCCCGGTCTTCCACGACGGCAAGTGGATCGAGAAACTCCGCCGCGGCAAGTTCGACCTCGCCTTCAACATGTGCGAGGGGATCGACGGCATCGCCCATCTCGAGTCCTCGGTCATTTCGGTCCTCGAGCTGTTCAAGATCCCGTTCACCGGTGCGACCAGCTACACGGCGTCGATCTGCCTCAGGAAGCATGTCGTCAACGGCATGCTCGACCGCGCCGGTCTGCCGATTCCGAAATTCACGGCGATCCGCCGCGGCGAGCCACTCGTCGGCGTCGGCTTCCCCGCTATCGTCAAGCCAGCCGCGGAAGACGCCTCGCTCGGCGTCGAGCAGCGGTCGGTCGTGCGGAACATGCGTCAGCTCAAAGAGCGCGTCGAAGCGATGCTCGAGGTATGGGACGAGGTCCTCGTTCAGCGCTACATCGACGGCCGCGAGGTGAACGTCGGCATTCTTGGCGACACGGTGCTGCCGATCGCCGAGATCGACTTCGGGAAAATGCCGGCGGGCCGCTGGCGAATCGTTACGTACACCTCGAAGTGGGTCACCGGGAGCACCGACGACGTCGGCGGGAAACCGCGATGTCCGGCTCGCCTTCCGGCAAAGGTCGCCGCCCAAGTGCGGAGTGTCGCGCTCCGCGCGTGGAAGCTCTCCGGCGGCTGCGGCTACGGTCGCGTCGACATGCGTATCGACGACCAGGGGCGCCCGTGGATTCTGGAAGTGAATGCCAATCCGGACATCGCTCCTGATGCGGGATTGGCGAGGATGGCTGGCGTGGCGGGGATCGAGTACGGGGCGCTCATCAGGAGCATTTGTGAGCTCGCCCTCGTGCGCGGTCGCGAGGTCCCGCCGGCGGACGAATGGGTTCTTGCGCAGCGGTTGTCGGGAGTCGAGGTCACGACCGGAAGCAATCGGTCGGAGCTCGATCTCTTCGCCACCGTCGCGACGGCTGGCGAGGGGGAGGAGTAGGTTGGCCGTGAGACTTGGAGCGTTGCAGCGGGGGCATCGCAATCGGATTCGTGAGATTCTCGACGCCACGTCGGTCTTTCGTGACGACGAAGTGCAGGTGGCGCTCGAGCTGTTCGACGAAACCTTCGCGGCGGGACCGGCACGCGCGCCGTACGATCCGGGCGACGGCGTGGCGAACTACGAGTTCGTGGGGTCGTTCTCGCGCGAAGGGCAGCTCGTCGGATACGTGTGCTACGGCGCGACGCCCGGCACCGATCGCACATACGATCTGTATTGGATTGCGATGCACCCCGCGTTTCAAGGTGAAGGCGGCGGATCGCAGTTGCTCGACGAGGTCGAGCGCCGTCTTCGTCAACGTGAAGCTCGGTTGCTCGTCGTCGAAACGTCGTCGCGAGATGACTATGTGTCGACGAGAAAGTTTTACGAAGTGCACGGCATGACAGAAGCCGCGCGCCTCACCGACTTCTACGCCCCGGGCGATGCCCGGGTCGTGTACATCAAGCGTCTCACGCATTTGTAGGTGCTGCACCCCCTCCCCACGACTGAACGGAGTCGTCGCGCATGAGTGACTGGCAGAAGATCCTCCACGAGAGCGTCGATACCCTCGACAAGCTCGCTGATCGGTACGGGTCCGACGTCATCGACGTCGATGCCTTGCAACCGGCGTTCGACAATTTCCAGATGCGTCTCACGCCGAACGTCCTGAGCACGATCAAGGAGATCGGCGACCCGATGTGGCAGCAGTACGTGCCCACGGTCCAGGAGCTCGACATCGTCGACGGCGTGATCGACTCGCTCGACGAAGACGGCGACTCCCCGGTCCCGAACATCACGCATCGATACCCCGATCGGGCGCTCTTCCTCGTCAGTCCGGTTTGCGCGAGCTACTGCCGGTTCTGCACGCGGCGCCGGAAAGTCGGCGATCCCGAAAAGATCCCACTCAATCAGTTCGAGTCGGCCTTCCAATACCTCCGCGAACACACGGAGATTCGCGACGTGATCATGTCGGGCGGCGACCCGATGATGCTCTCCGACCGCCGCCTCGAGTACTTCTTCCAGCGTCTGCGCGAGATCCCGCACATCGAGATCATCCGCCTCGGCAGCCGGATCACATCGCACCTGCCGTCGCGGATCACGCCCGAGTTCTGCGAGATGGTGAAGAAGTACCATCCCATCTATATGAACACGCACTTCAACCATCCGGCCGAGCTCACGCCCGAGTCCATCGCGGCCCTCGGACGGCTGGCCGACGCCGGCGTGCCGCTCGGCTGCCAGACGGTGCTCCTCCGCGGCGTGAACGACGACCCGCAGATCATGAAGGAGCTGATGCAGAAGCTCCTCAAGGCCCGCGTCCGCCCCTACTACATCTATATGGCAGACCAGGTAGCGGGCGGTGAGCACTTCCGGACCAACGTCGAGAAGGGTCTCGAGATCGTGAAGGCTTTGAGAGGATGGACCTCCGGTCTGGCCGTACCGCATTTCGTGATCGACGCGCCGGGGGGCGGCGGCAAGGTTCCTCTGCTTCCGGAGTACGTCGAGGAGATCAACGAGGACGAGGTGGTCTTCCGGAACTACGCGGGCGAGCGGTACGTCTATAAGCAGCCGCGCCAGCCGGCGATCGCTGTCGCCGGTTGTGGCGACGCGGCGGCGGCGGAGTCGGACATCGTTCCGATTCAGGTGGGCAAGAAGCCCAAGCCACGGAAGAAGCCCGTGGCGAGAAAACGGAAAACAGGGACTTGAGTTGGAACGAAAGGGCGCCGAAGGCGCCCTTTCGTTTTCCATCGTTCCCAATCGCCGCGAACGGGGTCAGACTCCGCTTTTTGAACGGGCGGACTCCGTCGTTTTTCGTCGTTTACCGGGCCTCAGGCTCGTGCTTTACGACTTAACTGCGTATGCGGGGTCAGACTCCGTTTTTTCAGCGGGGTCAGACTCCGTTTTCAAAACGGAGTCTGACCCCGTTCCGTTACCCCGTTCCGTTCGGCGACGCTGTTCGGCGCTCAAATGCTGTCGTTCACCGCAGGCTGGTTGCGGGCGGGCCTACCGCGGCGCACCGTACCGCAATGCCTGACGTTGTGATCGACTCCCCGCCTCCCAAGGTCAACTGGCGCGTCGCGCTGAGCTGCACCGTTCTGCTCACGGTGCTGTTCGCCATTCCGCAGTGGGCGGCCGGACCGAACCAGGTGTCGTTGCCGGTTGCTCTGCAGCGGCAGACGGTCATCTGGTTCACGTGGCTACTCCTCCTTCCGGCGGTCATCGCCGTCGCTCGGCGATACCCCGTCCTCGGCGCTCCGCGAAAGCGTTGGCTTCTCAAGCAACTCGGGCTCAGCCTGCTCTTTTCCGTCACGCATTCGCTACTGGTCTCTTTGATCCGGCATCTCCTCGGGATCAACATCGTGGACAGTGTGATCGAAGGGGCGATCAACCTGTTCGTCGTCCAGTCCGGGAGGAATTTTCTCACGTACGCGTTCGTCGCGATGGCGTATCACGCCGCCGCCTACAATAAGGCTGTCCGGGAGCGGGACGTTCACGCCGTCCGTCTCGAGGTTGATCTCGCCGAGGCAAAGCTCGCGTCGCTCGAAAGCCGGCTGCGACCGCACTTCTTGTTCAACACACTGAACGCGATCGCGGCGCTCATCCGCGACGACCCGGCTGCGGCCGAGGTGATGCTCGGGCAGCTGAGCGACTTGCTCCGCGCATCGTTGCGCGCCGACCCGGGTGCGGAAATCCAGCTCGCCGAAGAACTTCATCTCGTCGAGCAGTATCTGGCCATTCAGCGCGTCCGCTTCAACGATCGGTTGTCGATCGGATTGCGCTCGACCGACGAAGCGAGACAGGCCCTCGTCCCCCAACTCATCTTGCAGCCGGTCGTGGAGAACGCCGTCCGTCACGGGATCGCGCCACGGGAATCCGGCGGATCGGTGTGGGTTTCGGCGGAACGACCGGACGAGCGACTGCGATTGGTCGTGGAGGACGACGGCGTCGGCGTGAGCGACGGTCCGTCGGCCAACGCAGGCGCGGGCATCGGGCTCGGTGGATTGCGGTCCCGGCTCGCGCACCTCTATGGAAGCGAGCATCGGGTGGAGGTCGCCCCGCGTTTACCGTCGGGGACGCGGGTGACGATCGAAATCCCCTATCACACCGCCGGGGCATGATGGTCGCGGCGCGAGCACGGACGATGATCGTCGACGACGAGCCGTTGGCGCGGAAGCGTCTCCGCGATCTGCTCGCTGCCGAGCGAGCGCTCGAAATCGTGGGCGAAGCCGGCTCCGGCAACGAGGCCGTGAGAATGATTCGCAGCGAGCGTCCCGATCTCGTCTTCCTCGACATTCAGATGCCCGGAACGGACGGCTTCGGCGTCATTCGCGAGATCGCCGGTGATGATCCGCCACTCATCGTCTTCGTGACCGCGCATGACGAGCACGCCATCAAGGCGTTCGAGGTGCAGGCGGTCGACTACGTGCTCAAGCCGGTGCTCGAACCGAGGTTGAAAGAAGCCGTGCGCCGGGCTGTCGAGCGACTGAATACGGGTAAGCGTGACACGAGCGGCGATCTCACTCGGCTGCTGGAGCGGCTCGCGCAGTCCACCGCGTCGCAATCGGGGAGCGGACGCCTGCCGATCAAGCACGTCGGCAGCGTCAGCTTCGTCCGGACGGACGACATCGACTGGCTCGAGGCCGACGGCGACTACGTTCGGATTCACGCCGGCAAAGCGACGCACGTGGTTCGCGACACGATCGGCGAAATCATGGGAAAGTTGCCGGCCAACCGCTTCGTTCGCGTCCATCGATCGATCGTCGTGAACGCCGAGCGAATTCGCGAGGTCCAGCCCTGGTTCAAGGGCGACTATGTGCTGATTCTGCACGACGGCACGAAGCTGCGCTCGGGTCGCACATATCGGTCGGCCGTCCAGGGGCTCATCGAGTAGTCTCCCGGTTCGTCGCGGGTTTGCTGCCATCCACCGCAAACCCTTTGGGCGGCTGATACGACTCTCGTAGGATCGACTCAACCTTACTCGATCCTATGCCAAATCTTCTGAAGGTCGCGTTGCGCCTGCTCCTTCTGCTCCTCGTCGGGTCTCCACTGGCCGCTCAACAGCAGCAGGCCAAGCGTTCCCGTTTCGTGATCACGAAGGGGAACGACACGGTTGCGGTCGAGCTGTTCAGCCGCGACGGCAACGCTCTGACCAGCGAGATCTATCAAACCAATGGACCGCGCACCCAATACACGATGGATCTCAAACCGGACAGCTCGATCTCCCATGTCGAGTTCACCCGAGTGACACAGAACAACCAGTCGATCGGCGTCAGCATCTTTTTTCTCGATACCGTTGTAAAAGCCCAGATGTCGGTGGCTGGGCAGACCGACCAATTCGAGTTTCCGTCGCGCAAAGCGATCCCGATTCTCGTCGTATCCTTCGCGCTGTGCGAGCAAATCATTCGTGCCTCGCATCTGGAGGTTGGAAAATCGGCGTCCTATACGGCACTTCGACTCGGCGCGGGCGACACGACCCAACTCACCGTGACGCGCTTCCATAAGGACTCGGTGTCGTTCGCGATGCAGGGTGCGCAGCTCAAGGCGGCGTTGGGGACCAACGGCGACGTCGTCGGTGGTGTCCACCTCGGACAGGGTTGGACCATCACGCGAACGCCCTAGGAACGGCAAACCCTCGATGCCTCCCGTTCGACTGAATGTGCGGATGATCGACGCAATCGACGCATCGGCGACCGACGAAGCGCTGGTGTCCGCCATTCGAGAGAATCGGTCCGAAGCGGCGTTCGCGCTGCTTTACGACCGGCACACACCGCGCGGCTTCCAAACCGCATGGCGAATCGTCGGCGGGAATCCGCACGAAGCCGAGGACGTCGTTCAGGAAGCATGGCTGCGCGCAGTGTCGTCGCTCGAGCGGTGGAGAGGGACGGAGACGGGGAGTGTGAGGGGGACCGGTCAGTCGGATTTCGGCGCCTGGTTTCGCGGTATCACCGCGCACGTCGCGATCGACGTGGTTCGTAAACAGGGCCGTCTCGAGCTCGACGCGGATGCCGATGCCGTCTGCGAGCAATCGTCGGTCGAGTGGTTGGACATGGAAGCGGCCATCCTGTCGCTCGCGCCGGGCTACCGGGCCGTACTCGTGCTGCACGACATCGAGGGTTTCACCCACGAGGAAATCGGGGCGCGTCTGGGAATCACCGCCGGGACGTCGAAGGGCCAGCTATTCAAGGCACGGCGCGCGGTTCGCGCGCGCTTGGCTCCAGGATTGGAGAGGAAAGCGTTATGACAGAGGACTCACTGGACGAGTGGACGCCGGAGGAGCGCGCGAAGTTGGCCGAAGTCGGTCTGCATCGCTCAGCGCGGTCCGAGCTCAAGAATCGGACGATGGTTGCGCTGCGGGAACGCGATCTGATCGGCGCCGCGCAGCCGCGCCGGTCGCCACGGCGGTTCGTATTCGGACTGGCGGCCGCGGCGGTCCTGATTTTCGCCGCGGGTATGCTTGCGGGTTATGGCGTGGGCCTGCGACGTCAGGCGATGTCATCGCCCGATTCGCTCTCGAGAGCCGGCGGAGGTACCACTCGCGAGGTCGCCCGGCTCGACAGCCCGTCGACTCAGTCGCCCGTGGGCGCGAGGTACGTCGTATGGTTCTGACGACCGCTCTCAGAAGGTTGCCACTGTTGTTGTGCCTCGCCGCGACGACGGCCGACGCGCAGGTCGGGCGCGGATTCCGGGGTCGCCCGCAATCCGCCGCTGACACAGCAGAGCGGCTCGGCCGCGGCACGATCGCGTTTAACGGGTTCAACGGGCAGGCCGGCGGGCCGCGTCCACTGCTGTTCGGATTCGCGCTCGAGTGCACGAAATGCCAGGCAACGAATCGGCGCGGCGGCTTTGGCGCCGGGCCCATGGCGACGTGGCATTACGACGAGTTTCCTCGCATCGCCGCGGTGGTCGACGGTAGCCCGGCAGCGCGGGCTGGGATCCGGCAGGGCGATCTGTTGCTCGACGTCGGCGGGGCGTCGCTCATCACCGATGCGGGCGCGCGGGCGTTCAGCGCGCTCCGCGCGGGCGACTCGGCTTCGCTCACGCTCGAACGAAACGGCAAGTTCTACGACGTGACGCTTGTGTTAGGCCGCATGAGCGGCGGCGGGTTCGGTCGCGGAGGCCCGCTGGACTTCGATCGGCAACCGCACTTCAACACGCGCGTCGGCACGACCGCAGTGGATATCGAGAGCGACGTGCCGGTAATCGCGACGACCGACTCCAGCGGAACGACGACGCTCCGCATCGGATCGACCACTATCCGCCTTCGCCCGACCCCGCCAAAGAGCCGGTAGCGGGCCATTGCTCGGACCCCAGCCTCGGCTCCAACCCGAATAAGGCGCGTTATGATACTATTTAGAGTATTTCCCCGCGTTATCGCGCTCGTCATGCTCACGATCGCAACGACTGGGCGCGCGCAGACCGCGCAGCGTGACGTGCTTGCCGGGCATATCACCGGCCCCAATGGACCAATCCCCGGCGCGATGGTGAGTGTGCTCGCGGCGAACGCCCAACCCGGCACCTTTGCGCAAACGGCGCGCACCGACGCCGAGGGACGCTGGCTTGTCGCCGTGCAGGACGGAATGGGCGACTACGTCGTTCGGGTCACCGCGATCGGCATGGTACCAAGGTCCGTCCCGGCAAAGCGTGGCGAGCCGCGAAAGCCGATCATAGTCGACGTGAAGATGGAACAGGCCGTCGTCGAGCTGGGGGCTGTCCACGTCGTCGAACAACGGCGGCAGCGACCGCCGCGCGCTGAGGGAGCTCCGGACCGCGTCGGCTCGGACCGCGTGGTCGACGGATTCCCCGGGGCAATCGCTGTCGGCGACCAGGGAAACCTTTCGGCGATGGCCGCGTCGGTGCCCGGGGTGACGCTCGTGCCGGATGCCGGCGGCGGAATTCCGGGATTCTCGGTGCTCGGCCTATCCACTGATCAGAATCGCGTGACGCTCAATGGAATGTCATTCAGTGGTGGCGATATTCCTCGCGATGCGCTGGTCGTTACGCGCGTCGCGTCCACGTCGTACGACGTGTCGCGCGGCGGATTCAGCGGGGGGCAGCTGTCGATCTCCGCCAACTCGGGCGGAAATTTCTCGCAGCGGCTCGCGCACGTCACCCTCGATTCGCGTTCGCTCCAGGCGACCGACGCCGTCGGGCGAGAACTCGGCGCGCCGTACAGCTACACACAGATCAGCGGCGCCGCGTCCGGCCCAATCGTGCTCGACAAGGTCTTCTATAATGTCGCGGCGCAGATGGGCCGGCGAAGCAGCGATCTCCAATCGCTCGTCACGAGCGATGCCTTCGTGCTGCAACGCGTCGGCGTCTCGCGCGATTCGGTCACGCGGCTGCTCAATGTGCTCGGCAGTCGCGGAGTGCCCTTCTCCGCGAACACCGTTCCGGCCGATCGTCTCACCGACAACATTTCCTTGCTCGGACGAGTCGACTGGACTCCGTCGCCAACGATGGTCGGTAATGTCGTCGGCTCCGTCCGGCACAACGTGGCGCGCGCGTCGTTCCTCGGCGCGACGGCCGTGCCCGGCCACGGTGGTGATCTCCGGACAAACGGCGCCGATGTCACCGGAACTTTTTCGGCGTATCTCCCGAACAACTATCTCAACGACCTGCGCGTCGGCGCGCATCTGAATTCGACGAGCGGTGATCCGTACGTTGGGCTGCCGGACATTCGTGTGCTCGTGACCTCGCAGTTTACCGACAGCACGAACGGCAATGCGACGCTGCAATTCGGCGGCAACGCGGCACTGCCGCGCGTGGCCCACACGGGTGGCGCCGAGGTGTACGACATGCTCTCCTGGTTCACGCTGAATCGCGTGCATCGCTTTCGTGTGATGGCCGATCTTCGCGCAGACGGCTTCTCGCAGGAGCAGTATCCAAACAGGCGCGGCATCTACACATTCAATTCGATCGCTGACGTCGAGGCGAATCGGCCGGCAACGTTCAGCCGAGTGTTGTCGGGGCAGCAGTCGTCGGCAAACGCGCTCACGGGAAGCTTGTCATTCGGGGACGATTGGCGTCCGGGCCAACGATCGCAGCTCCTGTACGGACTTCGCATCGACGCGAACGACTTCCTGGACCGGCCGGCATACAACGCGGCCGTCGAGTCGCGATTTGGTGGCCGAACCGACCACGTGCCGCGACTGATCGATGTCAGCCCGCGCATTGGATTCTTCCGCGCGTTTGGCAGCAACGGTTCGACGGGCATTCCCGGTTTCGGGGCGCCGTGGGGCAATGTGCGCGGCGGCGTCGGCCTGTTCCGAAACGACGTCGCGTCGACGCTCGTTGCCCCAGCGATGCTCGCGACCGGACTGCCGAGCGGTGTGCAGCAGATTGGGTGTATCGGGTCGGCTGTCCCGACCCCGGATTGGTCGACGTTCCTCCGCGATCCGTCGACGATTCCGACGCGATGCGCAGACACATCCTCGGCGTCGCCCTTCATCACGACGCGCCCCAACGTGTGGATGATCGACCGGCACTTCGCCGCGCAACAGAGTTGGCGGACCAACCTCGCCCTCAACACCTTTCTCGTCCCGAAGCTCATTCGCCTGACGATGGAGGGCGTCTACTCGCTCAACCTCCATCAACAGGCGTTGACCGATCTCAATTTCGCGCCGAACACGCGGTTCACGCTGACGAATGAGGGCAATCGTCCGGTGTTCGCTCTGCCGTCGAGCATCGTTCCGGCGACTGGAGCACTCACCAGCCGTGATTCACGCGTCGATGCCGCCTATGGCGCGGTGACCTCGCTCAACACGACTCTACATTCGAACACGCGACAACTGATTTTCACGGTCTTCCCCGCCCCGGGCGACGCACTCGGCCGTTTCACGCAGTGGCAGGCCGCATACGCGCTGACGAAGATCGACGAGCAGTCGCGCGGCTTTGGCGGAACGACGGGCGGCAATCCACTCGACGTCGAGACGACTCGCGGGACGCTCGATACGCGACACCAGGTGACCCTGTCGTTCTCGACGCGTGTCAGTTCACTCTTTTCGGTGAACACCACAGCGCGCGTGGCGTCCGGCGCGCCGTTCACACCGGTCGTGAACGCGGACATCAACGGCGACGGATTGCCGAACGACCGCGCGTTCGTGTTCGGGCCGTCGTCGGGCGCCGCCGACGCAGCGACAGCGGCGCAGGTGAAGTCACTGGTGAACAGCGCCTCCTTGCGCGTGCGCGACTGTCTCGAGCGGCAACTCGATCATGTCGCACTGCGAAACAGTTGCGATGGCCCGTGGACGGCGACGATGAATGCACTGCTCATCCTGAACCCCGAGCGACTCGGAATGCAGAACCGCACGCAGTTGTCCCTCTCGCTGACCAACGTGCCGGCTGGAGTCGACGCTTTGCTCCACGGCACGTCGAAGTTGCAAGGTTGGGGACAGTCGTCTGCGTCGGATCCAACGCTGCTCCTGGTGCGCGGCTTCGACCCGATGACAGATCGATATCAGTACGACGTGAACCCCCGCTTCGGCGACACGCGGGTGGCGCGGACGGGTGTTCGTAATCCTTTCCTCATTACACTCGAGGCGCGAGTACAACTCGGCCGCGACTTTACGCGTCAGGAAATCGAGCAGACGCTAGCGCCGGGTCGCACGAAGCGCGGCGACAAGCTGAACGTCGGGCAGTTGAAGCAGCGTCTCAATGGCGCGGTCTACAATCCGGTTCGCGGGCTCCTCCAGGCGAAGGATTCATTGAGCATTCTGACAAATGAGCAACTGAAGGCGCTCACGGCTCTCGACCGGCGGGTGTCGGCGAAAGAAGATTCGATCATCACGCCGGCGGCCGAGTGGCTGGCGACTTTGCCGAACAACTACAACGAGACGGAAGTTCTCGCGCGCGTCCTGGTGATGTCGAACCAGCTATTCGACGTGGTGGTCGACGGGATGCGGCAAGCGCGCGAGATCTTCACGCCGGAGCAGATCAACGAGTTCCCGCCATTGTTGCGGGCGTCGTTCGACATCAAGCGACTGATGGCGGCGAGGCCGACGGCCGGCTTCGATCCGCAGTGGTAGTCATCCTGAGCGAACGCAGCGAGCGAGGGATCTACTGTCCCGGTCGGGTACCTGGTCAGGGATGGGAGATCCTTCGTCGCTGCGCTCCTCAGGATGACTAATGCGCCGCGACTAGCTCCTCTTCCTTCTCCTTCGCATGCTCCTCGATCACCTTCTGCGCCACTTCATGCGGCGCCTCCTCGTACCCTTTGAAGCGCCGTTTGAACGTCGCCCGGCCTTGGGTCATGGATGAGATAGAGCTGGCGTAGGTGTGGAGCTCCGCCTGCGGCACGATCGCGCGAATGACCGTGCCGGCGTCGGACGGCTCGGTGCCGAGGATATGGCCGCGACGTGAGGACAGGTCGCCGAGGACATCGCCCATGTAATCGTCAGGGGTCGTGACCTCGAGCTCGTCCAGCGGCTCGAGCAATACCGGCTTGCACTTTGGGGCGACGGCCTTGAACGCGAGGATTCCGGCCATCTTGAACGACATTTCGTTCGAGTCGACCGTGTGATACGAGCCATCGAAGATCTCGACCTTGAAGTCGACCAGCGGATAGCCGGCGATGATGCCGCGGACGGACGCCTCCTGAATTCCTCTATCGACGGCCGGAATGTATTGCCGGGGGATGGCGCCGCCGACAATCTCGTCGACGAACTGGTAGCCCGAACCGCGAGGAAGCGGCGCGAAACGCACCCAGCAGTCGCCGAATTGGCCGCGTCCACCGGATTGCTTCTTGTGACGTCCCTGCCCTTCGCCTTTGCCTTTGAGTGTCTCGCGGTAGGCGATCTTCGGCTTCGACAGCTCGGCGGTAACGCTGAACTTCCGCTTGAGCTTTGCCATCGCCACCTCGAGGTGTCGCTCGCCCAATCCGGAAACGATCGTCTCGTGCGTCTCGGCGTTGTAGTGGACCTCGAAAGTCGGGTCTTCATCGTGCAAGCGGTGCAGACCCATCTGAAGCTTCTCTTCGTCCGCACGGTTTGCCGCGTGGACGGCCATCTGAATGGTCCCTTCGGGGAACGAGATCAGCGGCAGGCGCACTGGGTGTTGCCGTGACGACAGGGTGTCATTCGTGTGCGTGTTGCGAAGCTTCGCGACGCAGCCGATGTCGCCGGCATGCAGCCTCGGAATCTCGATTCGCTCTTTGCCTTGAGCGACGGAGAGATGATTCAGCTTCTCGGCGCCGCTGCGGGTGACGTTGTACAGCTCGTCGCCGTTGTTGATCGTGCCGGAAAAGAGCCGGAAGAACGTGACGTCACCGACGTGCGGCTCTGACATCGTTTTGAAGACGTGCGCGACGCATGGGCCGTCGTCCTTCGCGTGGATCTCGACGGTCGCGTCGCCCTCGGCGCCGGTGAACCCGTGTAGCTCTTCCATCTCGTAGGCATTCGGCATGACCTCGACGATCGTGCTGAGCACCGCTTGCATACCATAATTGAGCTCGCTCGAGATGCAGAACAGCGGGAAGAGCTCCATGCGCTTCATGGCCTCTTTCATCCCGTTGATCGCCTCGTCGCGCGAGATTTCGCCGCCCTCGAGGTAGTGCTCGAGCAGGGTGTCGTCAGTCGCCGAGATGGCTTCGATGAGCTCGTTGTAGTACTTGTCGAACTGTGGCTTCGCCTCGTCCGGGATGTCGGTCTCCTGATATTCGCCGGTCTTCAGGCCGCGCTTGAACTGGTGCGCTTTCTTCGTGAAAAGATTCACAACGCCGTGGAATTCGGCGCCCTGACCGATCGGGATCTCGACCGGGATCACTTTGTTGGAGAGCCGCGTCTTGATCTGTTGATAGATGCGATCGAAGTCGGCGTGTTCTTTGTCCATCATCGACACGACGAACAACACGGGATCACGGCGGGCGACGGCTTCGCGGAACATCCGCTCGGTGCCGACTTCGACGCCGGACGTCGCAGGTACGACGCAGAGGGCGCCGTCCGCTGCCGCGAGACCGGCGACCGCATCGCCCTGGAAGTCGAGATACCCTGGCGTGTCGATGAGGTTGATCTTGGTGTCCTGCCACTCGGCGTATGCGGGGCCGAGGTTGATCGAGTAACCGCGTTCGATCTCTTCCTGGGCGTGGTCGGTGAGGGCGGTGCCGTCTCTTACCGATCCATGTCGCTTTGAGCTCCCTGACACGAAGGCGAGCGCATCGACCAAACTGGTCTTGCCGCTCGCCCCGTGTCCCACCACCGCGATGTTGCGGATTTCAGATCCTTTGTACTCCCTCATACGCGTCAACTCCTTGCGGCCAGAGGCCTACAGCAGAGTGCCGATGCGCGGGGCTGCGTCGAGCCACGCGCGCAGGGCGTCGTCGCTGACCGAGTCGTCGAGGGCGTTAAGCTCCACCGTGATCGCTCGCGTCCCGCCGCGAGTGGCATCGATCGCGGTGAAAATGAGGGCGTCGCCTCGAAGGACGGCGCTCCACAGTTTCCCCGACTCGTCGACGAATTCGCGGACGGTTGACTGCGAGCTTGGTGTGGTGCTCCCGCCAGACAGATTGGGCATGCGATAAGGCCCCTCTCTAGGGAGACTGGCGGGAGAACGGGGGGGCGTCAAGGGTGGAACGCCGGGCCGAGCTGTCAGCTATCCACCCTAGCGCACCAGCACCGCCTCACCCGCCGACAGGAAGACCCGGTTCGTTTGCGCGCGAATCGCGATCGCGAAATAGTAGGTTCCCGATGGTAGAGACGCTCCGAGGATGTCCCGAACTGGCACGGAGGTGTCCAACGATCGCGTTTCGCCCCGGCCCATCCCGACCGACGTTTCCTGGGTTCCGCACGAGGTCCTCTGGACCCAATCTGCCACCCCGGACCGTGGAGCGGAGTCCCGCCTCGCACGGTCCCGATACGCGTAGATCACAATTGGGCAATCATTGGAGAAGCCGACGAGCGCAGAGTTCGCGTAGCCGAGCGTAGCCGTTGCGTGGGCGTGCAGCACCGACGAGCCATCGACCGTCACGCCACTGGCGTGATATACCATAAGATCGGCCGTTCGCTCGGCGGGGAGCGGCGGACGCGGCAGGGCGAGGTCGAGGCTCCCCGCCGGAACCGTCAGATTGGGCCGATTCGAAAAGCGAAGGTCCGCCGAGAAATAGTACCTGCCGTCGGGGAGCGAATCCCCCATCATTTCGATGAGAGGCGACTGGAAGTTGAACGAAATCGATCCGCCCGGATCGAGGTCGCGCGTATACAGAATCGAGGCGCAGGCGTAGCCAAACGACCCCTCCCACGGTCGCCGCGCATCCGAATTCCATTTCGGCGCTCCGCTGCGGTCGCTCGACGCGAAGGCGAGTAGACGGAGCGCGCAGCCACCGAACTCCAAGTGGCTTTTCAGCTCCCCATTGTTGGCAATGGTCATTGCGCCGTTCAGAATCGCCGCCGTATCGCGGCTTCCGAGGCTTACGTTCGCGGCAGTGGCGATGACGTTGGTTGGATACGAGATCACGGCGCTATCCGCGGTCACGACGGCCTGAGTCGTGTCGAACCGGACGTGCGCGTGAAAAAAGTATCGATAGTTCGACGCAAGACCGGCTGCGAGCAACTCGTGTGCAAAGACGCTGGCGCTCAGCGTGTACCGGGAGCCGGGGGCCAGAGTGACACGCTTGGGCTCCTCCGCGCATCCCGAATTGGTTCGCATCTCGTCCCAGAGGAGGTAGTGCACGTCTTGAAGCTCCCAGCCGCCGCCGCCGTGTACGGTGATCCAAATCGGACAGGCGTCGAGCGCGATCGTTCGTTCGCGCGAGTCGATGTTCCGAATCGTGGCGGTTGTCGTGTAGCGGACCGCCCCCTTCGGCCCGTCGAGGGGATCGCCGGAAGTAGAGTCGGCCCGCGTCGATGCTTCGACCATCAGCCCGGCCGTCGCCACAGCCCGGGGCGGGATCGGGAAGCGCGCGGGCGGGGTCATGGTCACGAGGACAGTCGCCGCCGCACGTGATCCGTCCGGAGCAGTGGCCCGAATCGTTGTCTGTCCGGTTCGACGGCCGGTAAGCTTGACGCTGCGCTCGTCCACAGAGGCCAGTGCAACGATCGTCGTGTCGTCGCTTGTCCATGTCACGGACGGTCCGACGCCGGTAGACATGCGCGCCGAGACGATCTCAGACGGCATGAAGCCGGTGAGCTCGAGAGCGTTGGGGGCAATGAAGAGCGCGCGGGGTGCGGCCGAGAGTTCCACAACCGGTGCCGCCGGTTCATTCAGATGACATGCGGCGGCCGTCAGAGCGAGCGCCCAGGCAAACTTCGGAATCCTCATGTTGGACACATCGGCCAACTCCGCGGCGCGTCGGTGAGTCTGTCTTTTATGGCATAACCACGGATGGGCCGCTCAGAGTCAATTGGTGGGTTCGGCCACCTTTGCATCGGTGCGAGCCATGGCCGCGAGCCTTAGCCGTGAGCTATTTGGCTGATGGCCTCACCAAATACAGACGGGGCAGCCAAAAGGCTGCCCCGTCGTCGTTCGTCTGACAAAGAACGTTTCCCGTTCAGTCTCCTTCCGTTTCAAACGCCAGCCCGTCCGCCTCACGAAGCCGCTCAATGACCGACTCGAGCGGAGCGAACACCGGTCCTGTCAGCCCCACGATGGGTCCGATCGAGATGCTGATCGCCCGTCGCGCGCCTTCCGGCCAGTCGGGCATCGACAAGCCCGCGACCAACCGTTGAATCAGCTGCTTGCATTCGACCAGCAACTGTGACGCGGTCGAATGCAGCGTCTCGAGAGGGATCTCGAGATCGCTTGTCACCAACTGCCCCGACGCATCTCGCCACGCCGCGTCGCCAATGGCTCCGCGTTCCGGCCAGATCCCGAGATGGCGAATCGAATCGACTCGGCCATCGCCTGAGCGGTGCGACTCCACCGCAGCCGCGAGAGCAAGCGCTACCGACTCCGGGTTCGGCTCCCCGTACAACGTCACGATGTCTCGCGACGGCCGCTCGGACGAATGCAACGGCGACGGGACGGAGTTCACATGCGCCAGCACCGGCGAGTGATCGGGGTTCTCCTCGAGCATGACGAGGATGTCCATTCCCCCCTCCTGAAAATGATACTGCTCTGCCATCACTGCCTACCTCGACGATCCTTGAGGCGCCAGAGTTTCATTTCGCTCCGGCGACATCGCGGGCGTCACAAAATCCAACCCCGCGAACGCGCGCAATGTTCCTCCTTTCATCGGTACAACCGTCGTGTACCGACGCGCGTCACATCACCGTCGTCGAGCCAGCGGCTCGCTCGGACGTGTCATGCACTTCGCAAGGGAAAAAAGGCAAAGCGCATGCCCACCACGAGGGACATGGTCAGAATCAACGCGAAAACGATCCGATCGCCGAGGGGGAGAATGGACGCCAGCCCCTCGCCGGTGCCCCACGCGACCAGCCACGACAGCGCGAACTGTGCGAGTCCGATGAAGACGCCGGCAATCATCGACGACCAACGCAGCCGGTCGACGAGCCACACGAAAACGACCGACCACACGAACATCACTGTGATGTGGAGCACAATGCCGGTGAACACGAGGCCAACGGCGCCGCTGGCGACGGTGCGTCGAAACACGGTTGCGCTGATCGCCGCGAACGGGACGGCGGCGCTGCCCATGCGATGGCCCATCGCGATGAGCGCGCCGGTGGTGGCTGCTGCCGCGACGCCGCCGACAATCACGCCGGTCGATGCCGGCCCCGCGGAAGCCCGGGAGGACACGCCCCAAAACAAGCGGCGTCATTGCGCGGACTCAAGTCTTGCAATTTGTCCGTCTAACTGTGTAGACACGCCGAGACGAGAATACGCACGTTCACAGTTGCCGCGCTCTCGGCGAACAATATTTTCGTTCTAATGCGTATTGTTGAACGCGCAAGCAGCGTCTTGATCGTCGAAGACAATGTTCGACTAATCGCCCTCCTCGAGCGTGCGTTGCGGGAGCACGGTTTCGTGGTCCGGGCCGTGCGGGACCGCGAGTCCGCCCTCGCCCGCGCGCTCGCCGGCGAGCCCGATGTCTTCATCCTCGACATCGGATTGCGTCGTCCGAACGACGGCATCGAGCTCATTCAGGAGCTCCGCGCTCACGGTGTTGGCGCGCCGGCGCTGATGCTGACCGGCAGGAACGACCTCGAGGACCGCATTGCCGGTTTGAACGCCGGCGCCGACGACTACCTCGGAAAGCCCTTCGAGGTGGACGAGCTCATCGCCCGCATTCGGGCTTTGGTCCGCCGCGCAAGACATGCGGAACGCAATCCTCGCCTCGTTGTCGGCAACCTCGCACTCGACCCATCGACGGGCGAGGTCCATCGCGGGCGCCGCAAGCTGTCACTCACCCAACGGGAGTTCGCGGTCCTTCAGTACTTCATGCGCCACCCCGGTAAGGAGCTGGCGCGCCGAGCGATCGCCGAGGAAGTCTGGGGCGGCCCACCCGCGTCACGCGAGGAGACCAACATCGTGGACGTCTACGTGAACTATCTGCGGAAGAAGCTCGACGCCCAGGGCGAGGAGCCCATGCTGCACACCGTCCGCGGTGTTGGCTACGTCCTTCGGGCGCCTGAAAAGGCGCACCCTCGGTCGCGACGAAAAAAAGAAGGCGGCAGTGGGCCGCCTTCTCGTTCGTCTCGCCGTTGATCCTACTGATCGATGGTCGGTCCGCCGGTGTCGATGCAGTCCGGATCGTCCGGCGACGGATCGCAGGGCAAGCCGCTGCTGATGTTGTAGCCGCTAAAATGTTTGACCCGACGCCACACCAGACCCGTGGTCAGGTTTACGTGGGTCGCCTGGCTGTCGTCGAGACCAGCATCCGTAAATGCGGTCGCACCGAGATCCGGCGTGTAGTACATGCCGAAGTAGCGGAG
The DNA here is from genome assembly GCA_025928335.1 of Gemmatimonadaceae bacterium. Lineage (GTDB taxonomy): Bacteria > Gemmatimonadota > Gemmatimonadetes > Gemmatimonadales > Gemmatimonadaceae > JAQBQB01. The sequence continues at coordinate 49,953 of JAICJQ010000001.1, read as the reverse complement.
TGCGCCGGGGTTGGCGAGCCAGTAGCTCCGGAAGTAGGTCAAGACCGGGGCGTAGGCGTCGGTCGAAATGATGACCGCCGTGTTCGGATTGAACCGGAGGGCGGGCAAGAAGTCCACCACCGGCCCGCCGGCGAACGTGAAGCCATACGTGGCCGTCACGGTTACCGACTGACCATCGCCCAGCGTCGCGCACGACGAGTCCCAAGTGCCGGGACCGTAGCTGCTCGTCTTGGGATCGCACACGGAGTTCGCGGGGAAGTTCACCGTGAACATGCCGACGTCGAACGAACCTCCGGCGGACGTGAGCGTAAAAGTGGTCGATCGGAAGCCGCCAAAGAGTGCCAACGGTCTCAAATCGGGTCGGCCATCGGGGCCGACCGAGAGACCGCGCGGCACGTTGGTCGGCGCCGTGGACTCCGAGCATCCCCCGACCATGAGCGCCGAAACCACTGCTCCCACGACGGCAATGCGCGTCGAGAGTCCTGCGATGCGTGTTTTCATGAGTTCACCCGTCGTTCTGCCCCGACTTCAAACAGGCCGAGAATCCGTGTTCGAAGATAGGAGACTGCAATAGGTTGCGCCATGAGAAAAAATGCGTCCGTGATCCCTGTCACTGGCGTAGAAGCTCCTCGAAGCGCCGGGTCATTTCCGCATAGCCAAGTTTCTTTACACGATCCGCATAACGATTCACGAAACCCGTGAGAATCTCGCCATTGGCGTCGACCATTCCACCCGCGACGGCGGCGATGATCCAAGCTGCTGTATATACGTCCGCCGTCTCGGCAAGTGCCACCGCCGCGGATAGTCGTTCGAACGCGGCCGCGTGGTTGCCTGCTTGGGCCTCCATTCGGATTGCCAGCGCCTCAACGACCTCGCGCCCCTGAAACCACTCGGCGCGATTCCGCACCCGGTCAGCCACCGACGACGCCGCGGCCTCCGCCTCCCTCAAGTGCCCCAGCTCGAGCGCGCACAATCCTGCCCCCGCCATCGCGCCGATCTCGATATCTGCCTGACCAATTCGCTGCGCGAGTGGGATCGTTGCGTCATACAGTTGAGCCGCCGATTCCCAGGCGCCGGTCTCGCGATCGACATCCGCCATGTTGAACAAGGCGCCGAGCTGATACTCGCTGTGCTTCACGGCCGCGAATAACCCGAGCGCCTCGGCAAAGAGTTCCCGCGCGTGATCGTAGTCGCCGCGCTTCTGCGAGAGCACACCGAGGTTCAGCGCAGCAAGCCCCCAAACGTCCGGCATTCCGCCGGCACGGGCGACGCTCAACGCGCGACCGTACGCCTGACTCGCTTCCTCGAGGCGCGACTCGAATTGCGCCGCGATGCCAATGTTCATGTACGAACGGGCCTGTCCACGTACGTCCCCGGCCGATTCGTACAACTCGAGGGCCCGCCGGAGGATCGGATGGGCGCGTGTCGGCGCGTCGCTCAGCATCGAATTGCCATGGCGGGTCACGGCGTCGGCGAGAAGCATCGTATCGCCGATCCCTTCCGCCATCTTCACGCCCTCCGCGGCAATGCGCTCCGATGTGGGCTTGTCGCCGAGCCGCGCGTACGTCAGCGAGATAAGGAGAAGGATGGCGACGCGCTCGCGATCGAAGCCAAGCCTGACCGCTTCCTCGTCGAGCGATGTCAGCGAGTCGAGGGTCACGCGCGCCGGCTGGCCCAGCTCCATCCGCGCCCGTTCACGCATTCGGCGCAGAGTGAGCGCACGTCTGTCGTCTCCCTGGCCAGCGAACCACTCGATCGCCAGGTCGCACAGCTCCTCGACCTCATCGAACCGGCCACCCGTCTCCGAGATGTGCGCGAGCGCCACACGGATGTCCGCCAGGTCGCCCGGACCGGTCGAATTGCGCGCGGCGATCTGCAGGAGTGCTCCGGCGATCGGATACGCATAGACGCGCTCCGCCGCCGTCGCCGCCGTCAACGCCCACTGATAGGCCTGCTGTGCCGCGCCGGCCGCGTCATAGTGCAGCGCGATGTCGCTCGGACGGTCGGGCCGCCGCTTTTCCATCCATCGCGCCAACCGAAGGTGCACCTGTGCAAGCTGGTCTCGCGGCAAGGTGCCGAGGAGAACGTCGGCGACCTCTTCATGGACGAACGCGTAGCTGCCCTGCCGGCGCTCTCTGGTCTGTACGATGAGCCCGGCAGCGACGGCTTCGCTCACGGCGAGGCGGACGGCGGCTTCACTTCCGGCACCAGCGCCGGAGAGCGTGCCGACATCGAACTCGCGCCCGACAATCGCGGCGGCGGCCAACACCGCCTGCGTGCTCGAGGAGAAGCGGTTCAGGCGACGCGCAACGAGCGCGCGACGTCCCGGTGGGAGGCGAAGCTCCGAGACGGGCGTCCATTCCCAACGATTTCGCCCGTGCCAGATGTCCCCGTCCTCAGTGAGTGCCCGGAGCATCTGTGAGATGAAGAGCGGATTCCCTTCCGTATGTCGGTAGAGGAACGCGAGCAACTCTCGCTCGATCTGTTGTCCGTGAAAGGCTCCCTCGAGCCACTGCTTCACTTCGTCGCGCGTGAGATTCGAGAGGATCAACTCGCGGGCGGAATCTTCATGAATCGGAAGACGACGGTGCGTGCTCGCTTCGTGTCCGGGATGCGGTCCCTGAAGGACGCAGATCATGATGTGATCGGCATCCAGTTGCCCGACGAGATGCTCGAGCGCATCCCACGACGTCGCGTCCGCCCGGTGCATGTCGTCGAGGACGAGGACGAGCAATCGTTGGCCCGTGATCGCGCGAACGTATTCGGACAGCTCGCTGAGCAACCGGTATTGGCTGCCCGTGTGGCCCGGCGCCTGATAGTTGCCGAGCGCGGGCTCGAGATTCTGCAACTCGGCCCAGCGTCGTTGGCCGGCGCGCGCCGCGATGCTCGTCGATCGAATGAACGACTGCCAGACGCCGTATGGCTTGTAGTCGGCGTGCTCCGGCGCTGATACCATCGCGAACATGCCGCCGCGTAGGCGCGTCTCGGTCTCGAGCTGTCGCATGAGACTCGTTGTGCCTACGCCACTGCGACCGTACACGGACACAATGCGCGGTTGTCCGGTTGCGGCTTCATCCAGCCATCGAACAAGCGAGTCGAGCTCGCGCGCTCTGCCGGCGAAACGGTCGACGGATAGCGGGCGCGACTGCGCATCGCTTATCGGCGTCGCGGCGCTGGCACCGTCGCCTCCCTGCGACTGAATCTTGGCGGTCGCCGTCGTCGCCGAATCGAGCAGCGCTTCGAATGTCGTTCCATGTTCCGGCGCGGCGGCGGCGCCCGCGGAGATGGTGACGTGCGTCGCCCTCGTTGTGGGATGAACGCGAATCGCGGCGCACAGCCGTTCGGCGAGTGCGCAGCCGTCTTCAGACGACGCGCTTGATGCCACAATGATGAATCCCCGCTCACCACGGGCGCGAGCGGCAAGATCGTCCGCCCGGAGCGCGTGCTCGATCAGACCGCCGATGGCGGCGGTATACGGGCCGAACTCGGGGTCGGCGGCGGCCCTGTCGTCGATTTCGACGACAACGACCGCGACCGGGCTGGCCGGCGTGGCCGCGGCCACGATGGGACGAGCCAGAGCCGCGAGGTCGTCGATGGTGGACAGGACCTGGACGTGTGGGCGGGACTGCTGCACGATCCCGGAACCGTAGGAACGCCGTATCAAGCGCGCAAGCTCAAAATGGTTGGCACCCTTAACGATGGTAAACCCGGCTCGTCTACTCAGAAGTCACTGTCTCGTAACGGACGTTCTCATGCGCTACTTCTTTGCTGTCTCGTCCGCCGCGATCGCGCTGTCGGCGTGCGGCGCGCAGACTCCGCAGACCGCCGCCGGTCCTCGGTCGCAGATGCCCGGCGATCTCTTGCCGGACGAGCAAATCCAGCAGGTGCTGAACCGGTTGACCTTCGGCGCGCGCCCCGGCGATGCGGATAAGGTCCGGTCGATGGGCATCGATAATTGGATCGATTTGCAGCTGCATCCCGAGCGGATCGATGATGCCAAGACGACGCAACTCGTCGCGCGCTACTCCATCCTCGGCAGGCCGACGTCCGACATCGTCCGCGATTACAACGTCGTGCAGCAGACGCAGCGTCAGGTGAAGCGCGCCGATGCGAAGGATACCTCGATGACGAAGCAGGACATGCGACGGGACGCGCTCGCGCAAAACCCTCAGCTCGCCGCGTTGCTTCGCCAGAACCAGCAACTCGTTGGGCAGGTCCAATCGGCGACCCTCGCCCGCGCCGTAACGACCGACCGACAGATCGACGAAGTGATGGTGGATTTCTGGGAGAACCACTTCAGCGTCTTTTTCGGGAAGGGACAGACCCGCCTCTTCCTCGCGCAGTACGACCGTGACGTGATTCGTCCGCACGCGCTCGGGAAATTCCGCGATCTGCTTGGAGCAGTCGCGAAAAGCCCGGCGATGCTCTTCTTCCTCGACAACTGGGAGAGCGCGGCGGACAGCACGCAACCCACGCTGGCGGCGAACCGCGGGGGAGGACGTGGTGGTCGTCCCGGAATCATTGCGCGACGGCCCGGTCGAATCGGGTTTCCCGGTCAGGTCGGCGGCCAGCTGCCCCCGGCGGTCCGAGAGCGGCTTCAGAACGCCACCCCCGAAGAGCGCCAGCGGCTGATGCAACAGCTACAGCAGCGCGCGCGACGCGGTGTCAATGAGAACTATGCGCGTGAGCTGATGGAGCTTCACACACTTGGCGTCGATGGCGGTTACACGCAGAAGGACGTGCAGGAAGTGGCGCGCGCATTGACCGGCTGGACATTCCAACGGCAGAGTGGCGAATTCTTCTTCAATCCGAACATCCATGACGCCGGCGAGAAGGTCATCCTCGGCCAAAAATTCCCGGCCGGGCACGGCGAGGACGAAGGTGAGCGCGTGCTGGACATCGTCGCGCGCCATCCGTCCACCGCGCGCTTCATCACCACGAAGCTGGCGCGCCATTTCGTGAGCGACGAGCCGCCCAAGGCGCTCGTCGACCGATGCGCCCAGACCTTTACGAAGACCGACGGCGACATTCGCGAGACAGTTCGCTGCGTCGTCACGAGTCCCGAGTTCTTCAGCCGCGCCGCGTATCGCGCGAAGGTGAAGACGCCGTTCGAGCTCGTCGCCAGCGCGCTCCGTGCCGTCAACGCCGAGCCCGATACGACGCCGCGCACGGCGCAGCTCGTCGCGCGGCTCGGCCAGCCGATCTTCGGCCGTCAGACGCCCGACGGTTGGCCAGATCGCGGCGACGCGTGGATGAACACCGGTGCGATCCTGAACCGCATCAACTTCGGTTTGGGCCTCGCCGCCGGTCAGATCCCGGGCGCGAGCCCGCGCAATCTGTCGGATTTCGACGCTCTACGGACACAACCTCGCCCGCAGCAGGTTGACGCGGTGGTGAAATCGATCCTTGGCGGCCAAGTGTCGGCGGAGACGCGACAGGTCTTGTTGACCGGCGACAACCCGATGCTGTCGAAGCCAGCGAACGATGTGAATGGAATGGCTGTCTTAGATGACAGTACATCGATGGGCGGTCGTGGCCGCGCCGGCCGCATGCCTCCAGTGGAAAAGGGCAAAGGCCAACCGCGGGGCCCCGGCACGCAGCTTCCGGGCTATGGTCGTCCAGTGAATTTGCAAGGCTTGCCGCAGGTGATCGGTCTGGCGCTCGGCGCCCCCGAGTTCCAACGGCGATGATTTCGTCCTGTCGGGGTCAGACCCCGTTTACACCGCAATGATTTGGTACTAGTGGGGTCAGACCCCGATTAGAGAACGCTAATTGGGGACAGACCCGCCGTTCTGGGAGCGCATATGTCGAGAGATGGCGACAGCGGATACGAAGTTTCGCGCCGAGTGTTCATGAAGTCCGGCGCGTTGGCGTTGGCCACGATTGGCCTGAGCCCGAGCTTTCTGAGGCGAACGGTGTTCGCGCAGGAATTGTTCAAGGGTGCGGCCGCGAATGGCAACGCGCGCGGGAAGGTTCTCATCGTCCTCTTCCAGCGCGGCGCGGCGGACGCACTCAACGTCGTCGTGCCGCACGGCGAGTCGGCGTACTACAAGCTGCGACCGAACATCGCCATCCCGCGCCCCGTCTCCGGCACGGCGCAGAGCGCGATCGACCTCGACGGCTTCTTCGGGCTGCACCCGTCGCTCTCGCCCTTTAAGCGGCTGTGGGATGACGGCATCCTCGCCTCGGTGCACGCCGTCGGCAGTCCGAGCAATACGCGTTCGCACTTCGACGCGCAGGACTACATGGAAAGCGGCACGCCCGACAACAAGGGCACGCGCGACGGCTGGCTGAATCGCTATCTCGCGGTGAAGGGTACGTGCGACGAGTGCAAACTGGGGCACGAGACGATCTCTCCGTTCCAGGCGGTCGCGATGACGCCCCAGACGCCGCGGATCCTCGAGGGCAACGCGGCCACGGTCGCGATGAACAGCCTCGACGAGTTCTCGATTCGCACGAACGGCACGCAGGCTGAACGCATTGAGGCGCTGTACCGCACCGGGAGCGCGGACGTCGTCCACGCCGCGGGCGGTGAGATGTTCGAAGCGATGAAGATTCTGCAAGCCGCGAATCCGCAGCAGTACATCCCGCAAAATAGCGCCGAGTATCCGCGCACACCGTTCGGCCAGCATCTGCGCCAGATCGCGCAGATCATCAAGGCGGACGTAGGTCTCGAGGTCGCGTTCGCCGACGTCGGCGGTTGGGACACGCACGTCAATCAGGGCGGCGCCACCGGCCAGCTCGCCAATCGCCTCGATGATTTCGCCAAGTCCATCGGGGCGTTGGTCCAGGACCTGGGCAACCGCATGGCCGACGTCACGATTCTCACGATGTCGGAGTTCGGGCGCACGGCGCGCCAGAACGGGAACGGCGGTACCGATCACGGCCACGCGACGTCGATGTTCGTCATCGGCGGCGATGTGAAGGGCAAGAAAGTTTACGGCAAGTGGCCCGGTCTCGAGCAGGAGCAGCTCAACGAAGGCCGCGACCTCGCGTTGACGACGGACTTCCGTTCCGTGTTCTCCGAGGTCGCGTTCAAGCACCTCGGGGCCGCGAAGATGGACGCCGTATTCCCCGGCTTCAAAGGCGACGAGAAGAGCTGGCTCGGCGTCCTGTAGCCGGCGCTACTCCGGACAAAAGCACTCGAACAGGTTCAGCCACGCGGCCGTGACGCGTGGCAGGAACCTCTGCGGCCTCACTCGATCGATCATCGCCAACATCGCGAGCCGATCGACGAGCAGGTCGCAGAGGGCCGCCGAGAAGCCGCGCTCCCACGCCTGGCGTTCGATAACGAGGTGACTCGCTTCGGTAAAGAGCACCCGCGATCGCTCGACCCACGCACGAATGTCGTCTCGCGAGGCGTTGGCCGGAAGCACGAAGCACAACAACTCGGCGAGATCGCGCTGCGGCGCGCCAATCGTCGCCAGCTCCCAGTCGAACGCGCAGAGGGCGAGACGACCGTCGCGCCGACGGATCGCGATATTCCGCGGGTTGAAGTCGTTGTGAATGAGCGTGCGCGGCGCGGTATCGAGCTCTCCCGACCAACGCGCGACATCGCGCACGAGATCGGCGTGGATCGCGCGCAATCGTGGGGCGCGCCAGGCCGGCCGCGACGCAGCGTGTTCGGCGAGGGCGCGCCAGAGAGGCGTCATCTCGGTGCGCGAAGCGGCGTCGCGAATCGGCGGAAGCCACTCGGCTGCTAGGCAAGATGGGACGTCTGCGCTTCCACTACTCCACCGCGCGTGAATCTGGGCGGCTCCGCAGAGCGCGGCTTCGATCGCTTCGCTGGTCCACGCGGTGGTTGACACCGCGTTGATGAGTACCGCGTCGTCGATCGCTTCGAGCGCGAGAATCCAGCGCTGCGCACCGTCGTCGCGCTCGATGGCCAAGGCAGCCGGGCGATGCGTGACGATCCGCGGATCGTCGTCCGCGTAAATCGCGAGCTCGCGCAGATGGGAGCCAGTGACGCCAAGCCGGTCGCGATTACTGGCGATCTCGCGTCCGAGCGCCGGTGAGACCAGCCCGGCGAGCGCCTCGGCCACCTCGATTGATCGCGCGTCCAACGTTTTCGCCTTGATGAAGATTTTCGAGAGGCCAGGCACGCGTCGATCATCGATGTACGACACGGTGCCGCGCATCAGACCCGTCGCGGGTCCGCTTCGCCATCCAGTGAGCTCCGCAATGATGCTCTCGTCGCTCAACGCCGGTTCCAGCTGGACGGCGCGGACCGTCACTTCTCGTCCGAGATGTCGCGACAACCCCGCGGCAAGAGACTCGTGCGATATGACCGGCCCGGCACCATTTCCGTTTGATCCATGATATCGCGGAGTATCCGGAATCACGCCGCGACCGACGTAGTCGTCGAAGTAGCGCGCCAGCACGGTCGGGCCGACGTTCGTCAGCAAGGCGCCGACATTGTCGCGCGCCGCTCGGGTGCGATCTGCCGCGACTCGTGGCAGACGCGATTCCTCAAACAACTCAGGGAACGTCAACCCCGCTTCATCGGCGACCTTCCTTCCGAAGAATGCACGAAGCGGGAAGAGCGGATGATCGAGTTCCGTCGTCCGCAGGACTCGATCCAACCACTCGGAGTACGGTATCAATTCGACGTCGTACCCGGCGAGCCGCATCCAGAGGACGCATTCCCGCCAGTGACGCGGCCGATCGGCGAGGAGGTGATACACTTCACATCCGTCGCGGCGCGAACGGGTCAGGCGCACGATGGCGCGTGCTGTCTCATCGACCGGCACGCAATCCATTCGCCAGTCGAGATCGGGGGCCGCGCTCATGCGAATGCAGCCGGCGACCAGCCGCGACGTGAGGTCGTCGGTGTTGGATCGTCCGCTGCGCGCGTCACCGGTCACCAAGGACGGGCGAGTGATTGTCGCCGGGATGCCTCGCTCGGCCGCTTGCCGAACGAGCGCTTCGGCGACGCATTTGCTCTGCGCGTAGCCCAGATGCAGCCCATCGAGCGATGGCAGCGCGTCGAGCGCTTCGTCAACCTGCACCGGCGCCGACGTCGAATGGCACACGCTGATGCTCGAGACGAAGTGAAAGGGCTTCGCGCCGGCGGATGCGAGACGCAACAGCTCGCGCGTTCCGAGCACGTTCGAGGCACGTAGCCGTTCATAGCCGTACACCCAGTTCACTGTCGCGCCGCAGTGATAGACGGCGTCGATTCGTTCACCGAACAAATCGAATTCACCGGGAGACATTCCGAGCAACGGCTCTGTGAGGTCCGCGTGAACGACGTGGATCCGAGAGCGGTCGCCCGGACGAACGAGGTCGTACGTCGCGAGATTGTTGAGGACGCGCTCCATACCGCCGGTATAAGATCGCACCGCGCAATGAACCTCGGCCGCCGTCTCGTCGAGCAGTATGCGGAGGAGATAGGCACCGAGAAACCCGGTTGCCCCGGTGAGCAGGAGGTCGCGTGCGTCGCACACCGCGGCGGCGCGGCCCGCGCACGGTCGAATGTCGGCCGGAAGCACGGCATCCGCGAGCATCGCGTCGCGGCCGCTCGGCGATCCGTCGCCGGTCGCGCCCTGCTCGATGAATCGAGCGAGCGCCTCGATGGACGGATAGTCGTGCGCCGCGGTGAGCGGCAGCTGGACCGCCAACTCGTCTTCGATGGCGGCGATGAGCTCGACGGCGCCGAGCGAATCCAGCCCCAGCGACGCGAATGTGCTGGACGGAGCGATCCACTGCGGCGGTGTTCGCACGATTGACGCGACAATGATCGTTATTCGCTCACGCACCTCGCCTGGTGCGGGCCGTGCCGCCAAGGTCATGTTCCGGTCCTCAACAAATCCACGGCTGACCGGCTGTCGAACGTGGCGACGGCTGTCCATCGAGCCAGCTCTTCGAGCGAGCCATCGGTGAGCGCGTCGCGGCACGCGCTGCGACGCAGCTTGCCGCTCGATGTCTTCGGAACACCGCCGACCATCGCCATCGCGACAACCGACAACATGACGCCGTGTTCCGTCGCGACTGCGGCACGCACCGCCTCGACAATCTCGGTGAAGGTGCGCTGTCTGCTCTCCCGATCGATCGGCAGTTGACGCGGGTCGAGCTCCATCACCACGCCGACGGTCTCTCCATCACCACCGTCGAGCGCGAACGCCGCGACGCACCCCGCGCGGATCGCCGGGTGCTGCCGCTCCACCGTCAGTTCGATGTCCTGGGGATAGTATTTGTAGCCGCGAAGTACAATGACGTCCTTCGCTCGCCCGGTGACGAACAGCTCGCCGTCGATCATCGCGCCGAGGTCGCCGGTTCGGAGGAACGGGCCGGCGCCATTGGCCAGGCGAGCACGGAAGATCTCGGCGGTCGAGAGGTCTCGACGCCAGTACCCCTGCGCTACGCTCGGTGAGGACACCCAGATCTCGCCGACGTCGCCGTCGGCGCACGGTACGGCGGTCGTCGGATCGACGATGATGATGCGCGTACCGAAGGTGTGCGGACCACTCGAGACGAGTGTCTTCACGGTCGATCCGAACGCCGGTGCGACGATGCGCCCATCCGCGAGTTGCTCCGCGTCCGCGTCGCGAACGACCGGCTCATACTCCTGATTGCCGGTCGAAACGAGCAGCGTCGATTCAGCCAGGCCATAGACGGGAAAGAATGACTTCCAATGAAAGCCGGCGCTGCGAAACCGGTCGTAGAACGAGACAAGCGTTTCGGAACGAATCGGCTCGGCGCCGTTGTAGGCAACACGCCACGACGAGAGATCGAGCTCGCGCAATTGATCGTCGCTCACTTTGCGCACACAGAGGTCGTAGGCGAAGTTCGGCGCGCCGCTGTTCGTCGCCCGGTAGCGACTGATCGCCCGCAACCATCGCATAGGACGCTGAAGAAAGGACGCGGGCGCCATGAGGTGCGCCGGGTAGCCGGCAAAGATCGGCTGAAGCACGCCTTCGATCAGGCCCATGTCATGGATGACAGGCAACCACGAGACGGAAATCGTGTCGTCGCCGTTCCTGCCCTGCTGACGCGCGTAGGCCAGGTTGTGTAGCAGGTTTGCGTGGCTCACCATCACACCGCGCGGCGATGCGGTGGACCCCGAGGTGTATTGCAGAAAGGCGAGATGGTCGGACGCGATTTTACTCTCGTTCCAGTCGTCGGCGTGCAACCCGCCAAGTCGGTCGGTGGATAGCCAAGGAACGTTGGTGAGCGCTGGCGCGTGCGCGGACATCGTCTTCCCCGCTCGCGAGACGGTCGCGTCGCACAACACAATGGCGACGTCGGCGTCAGCAAGGATGCTGAGGAGACGCGGCAGCGTGCGCGTGATCTGCGACGGCTGCGGAGGATACGCCGGCACGGCGATGATCCCGGCATACAGGCAGCCGAAGAACGCAGCGATGAACTCGAGCCCCGGGGGATAGAGGAGGAGCGCACGCTCGCCGGGGATGAGGCCATGCATGGCGAGCGAGGCGGCGATGGAGCGCGCCTTGGCGTCGAGTTGACCATAGGTCAGCGTTTCGCCTTCCGACTCTCCATCGGGAAGGAAGGTGAACGCGCGGTCGGTTGGTCGCGCCCGCGCCCGATCGCGAAGAACATCGATGAGGTTGGCGTAAGTCATGCGAGCGCTTCCTCCATCAGAGGCGCGTCCTCGGCAAGATTCAACGAGGCCGGCAAAATGGCGGTGCGCCGCATCTCGTCATGGACTCGAACGTAGAGCGCGCGAATCTCGTCCCTGTGGCGTTCGACGTCACCGACGGTCCAGAGACTGGTATCGATCGGCGGAAGAAAGTGGACGTCGAGCGCGCCCGGTTTGGCGTCGTAGCCCATACCGGGATCGATCGCGCGAGGACTCGAGAAGTACATCGGCACGATCGGAGCGCCGAGACTCGTCGCGAGGTGGAAGGCGCCCTTGTTGAAGCGTCCGATCTCGCCGGTCGTGACGCGTTGGCCCTCTGGACTGAGGAACACCGAGTCGCCCGTCTCGCGCAGGATGCGCGCGGCGCGCTTGAAGATCGCGCGACGCTGATTGGGGAATTCCTGCGGGACGGTCCAGAATATTCGAATCAGGCCGCCGACAATCCCGATCGGTGGCATCCTGCGCAGGAAGCCGCTCAGGAAGAAACGTGTCCGCGGAAGCCCGAGCGCGATCAACACGAACAAGTCGATCGTCGAGCTGTGGTTGGCGATGTAGACCGTTTGCCGCGACGGCGGCTGTGCCGAACCGTGGACGCGATAGCGCACGCCCCAGAGTCGCAACACGAGTGCGCCGAGTGTGCGGGCCATTACCTCGGAGTAAAAACGCCGTGCCAGAAAGAGCGTCGGTAGCGCGACGAGAAGCATCACGAGCGCGCCGATGGTCATTACGACGAACGTCACGGTGACGCGCGCCCAGAGAACGAGGCGGCTCACGCGCGCCTCCGGCAGACGACCGTTTGCATCGCGAAGTTGAGCTGCTTCTCGAGTGCGAGAACCGGCGACATGAGGATCTGTCCGATGAAGTACGGATAAATCGCCTTGTGCAGGTCGAGGCCCTTGCCTCGGAGCATCGTGAACGCGGTTCCGGCAAAGAAATAGAAAAACGCCGGAAACGCGCCGTACGGGAGATACTCGACGACCTCGAGCCCGGCGGCGTCCACCGCGGCGAGGAGCGATCGCTTGTCGAACAGCACGGTGTGTTGGGGCGCCTGCAGGCCGGGCCAGCGGCGTCCGAACATCCGAAAGGTCATGCTGTCGAGCCGCGGCACTTCGATGACCAACCGTCCATCATTGCTCAATAGCTCGCGCGCCGTGCCCAACGTGCGCATTGGGTCATAGTCGTGCTCGAGGAAGTGCCACATCGTTATCAAGTCGAAGCGCCTCTGGCCGAACTCCTGCTCGTAGAACAACCCGCAGCGGAAATCGACGCCGCTCAGCGATGGACTGGCGCTCAGGTCCTTGAAGTCGACGCCGGTCGCACCGACGCCGTACCGCGAGCGAAGCTGTTGGAGGAACGTGCCGACCGCGCATCCGACGTCCAACACTTCACTTCGTTCTCCGAGCGGCACAAACCGGCTGACGATCGCGTCCTTCTGGCGGTCGTGCCGGCTCATCGCCCAGTTGAAGAAGCCGGTGAGCACGCCCCAGTCCGTCTTCTTGCGGTGCGCGATGTACTCGTCGTCGTAGAAGAACTTGATCTCGTCGATCGTGAGCCGCGGATTCTGATAGCGCAGCCCGCACCGCCGGCAGACGACAAAGGTGAATCGCCCCGGCTTCCCGGTGTAATCGTCTTGCGCGGTGATGAATGGATCCGCGTCGTCGGCGCCGCAGAGGTAGCAGGCCACGTACTCGAACCGGGACGCCGGTTCGTGCGAGTCGACGACCGGCAGCGAAGCAGGCGTTGCCATGGCAGTCATGAGATACCTCGGGATTTGTCTTCGATGAACTCGTAGGTGCAAGCGATGGCGTAGAGCGCACCGGCGCTGATTGCGGCGCGCACTGGCGCCAGGTCGCCGAGCCTCGGGGCAAGCAGGATCGCCAGCGCCGGGTATTTCGCGAGGAGCACCACGCTCGCCATGCGCGATGGCGCCTCTGGACGGGCGCGATACCAAACGAGCAAGCCGACCACGATCGCGGCGAGCATGGTGACTCGTAGTAAAGGAACCGTCGCGCGCATCAACGAAAGCGTTCCGCTGACGGCAAGGACGGAGCTGAGCCCAACGAGCGGTGCAGTGCTGTGCGCGCGAACTGTCACCCGGTCCGGATGACGCCTCGCGTCGCGCTCGCGGTCCTGCAGGTCATCCCAGATGCGGAGCGCGAGGATCAAAAGCAGCGCCTGCGACGCACACGTCGCGAACGCCAACGCACTCGGCGCGGACTCGGGCGCGACGAGCCATGCCGTTTCGGCGACGAGCAAGGCGAGTGGAACGAACACAGTTAGCCTGGCGCGTTCGGCGAGGTACCCGACGACGAGCTCAGTCGACGACATGGACCGCTCCCCGGCCGCCGTCCACTTCGATCGTGGCTCCGCTGGGAATCCGCTTCATGGCGTTCTTCACGCCAACCACGCATGGAATGCCGAACTCGCGCGCGATGATCGCGCCATGCGACAGCATCCCGCCGCGCTCGATGACGAGTCCGGAGATGAGAAAGAAGACTGGAGCCCACCCTGGATCCGTCTGTCGCGTAACGAGGATATCGCCCGCGGCGAGCCGCTCGGCTTCGGTTGCGCTCGAGAGAATCGTTGCGCGTCCGCGCGCATGGCCGCCACATGCCGACATCCCCCGCATCGGGGCGTCACTTTCGTCGGGCGCCACGGGTCGCGCCGCGCATGGAGAGAAATACTCTCCCTCAGCCAGCGTGAACGCGTCCGGCGGATTCAACGCCGATGCCCGTTCGTACTCGGCTCGCCGGACGGCGACCACAGCACTCGTCGCCGCGGGGAGGAAGGCGCCGCCGGATGCCGCCTCGGTCAACTCGTCGGCCGTGAGAAAAAAGACGTCGTCCGCGCGCGCAATCATCTCGCGAGTCATCAGCGCCTCGCCCAACGCGAGCACGATCCGCCGGCAGCGCGAATACAGCAATGCCTGCTTCAGACGAACCCGTTCTCGGTAGCGTATGGCGGCGTGCGTTCGCGGAAGCAGCGCGCGCACGATCGCGGCGTATCCAACGGGTAGGCGACGCGACACCAAACGCCCGCGCAACTCTTCGAGCACTCGCGACGTCTCCAGCTCGCGCTCCGCCGCCTGGTGGCGCATCGACTCCGCGGGCGACGGCCCTTCGACCCGCGCGTACGCACGCAGCATGTCGATAACCGGCGCGGGGTCTTCCTGAAAGCTCGGCGTGTCGAGCATCAGTTCTTCGGAACAGCGAAAACCCCAGTCGTCGAGATACTTTGTCAGACCGCGATGGAAACTCGCGAATCGTTCATCAGTCGCCACGACCTCCATGACCTTGTTCGGCGACTCACGCTCGACAACACCGTGGAGCCGGCGATCGGCGCGGACGGCGCGCGACAGCTCCCACAGCGCTAGGACCGGCTCGCCGCTGACGACACCAGGAATGGCCTTCAATAGCGACGTATGTATGTCGTTGCGCTCCGTCCCGGCATACGCGCGACGCAACAGTCCGGCGAGTGCGCCATAGCACAGCATTGAAGCCGCATCGGCGAGCGACGCGTCGACCCAATGTCGTCGCCGAATGTCCATGAATTCAGCGATGAGCTCACCGAGCTCAGTGTTGGTAAGGCCAGCCAACCGGGCCGGGTCGGCTCTCGTCGCGAAGTCATCCGCGCGGCGCTCGAATCGACGGACTCGCTGGTCGAGTGTGGCGAAATGCCAGCCGGCGCGCGCGACGATCCTCGCCGCCTCGAGAACCTGCCCCGCGGTGGAAACCGATCGCGGCGTTTCTGTTTTGACATCGCGTCCGTCCGCGCCGACAAATTCGTCGAACGACGCGGCGAGCGCTCGTCCGAACGGTGCGAGGCGCAGCACGGAATGAATGGCCGACAGGTTGTAGTACATCCGGGCGCCATGCGCGCCGATGATCCGCCGGAACGCCCGCTCCATCGCTTCGATCCGCCACTCCGCAACTCCGAAGGCCACCGTCAGGTTGCGGAAGTAATTCGCGTAGCCCGCGGTGGCGATCGAGTAGAGCAGCGGTGTGACCGGGCGCGGGTAGTTCTCGTTGATGTTCGCGTTCGACCAAGCCACACGTCGTACGGAAACCGGAACCGTCTCGCCGATGAGTGATGCCACGCTCACCGGCGCCGTGATCGCGCGCGACTGCACCACGTACACGATGCCGTTTGCGGCCAACGCCCATTCGACATCCTGCGGTCCGCCAAGCTCTCGCTCGAGCGACAGCGCCAGACGATGCAGCTGGGCGATGACATCCTCGCTCATCCGCTCCGAGTGGTCGTCGCGAACGAGCGCGTGACCCGCGCGATTCAGTACGATGCGCTCGGCGTCGACTTCACCAGCGACCAACCGATCCGCCAGGCCCGCGGTGAGCTCCACCAGCATGTGGCCTTCGACGGTCGAGGTGAACATCACGCCGGCCGCTCGCGCTTCCACTTGCTGCTGCACGATCACGCCCATCCCCGCGTCGGCGACTCCGCGTGCCTGCCGATAGAATTGCACGCGATCAGACGAGTACGAGGCCCATACGACAAGGACCGCTCGCTCCAGTGCGGCCGCGTCGCGAACGTTCAGGACTGATTCGAGCTGACCGGCGAACGACTGCGCTGCGCCGTCTTCGCCGATCGCCGAGCTCCGTACGACGACCGGGCCGCTCACGAAGCTGGGTGACGCGGCCGCAAGCGAATCGAGCGTGCAGTCGTCGAGTGCGCCGCATGCAGTGCCGCAACTGTGATGACGGGCGAACGCCTCCGCCGTCAGGACCGCACCGGGCGGCACGTTGTATCCCGCGCGCAACAACCGACCGAGCGTGTGCGCCTTCTCACCGACCAGCGCGACATCGTGGCAATCGGCGAGATCGAGAACCTCTGAGCGGGTTGCCGTCGCCGTCATGCGGCCCTTGCCTTCACGCCCATTCGGTAAAGCAGCGCGCTGAACGCGAAGTGGATTCCTGGCCCAATGAGGAGCACATAGAACCAGGTCATCGCCGGAACAGCGACTGCGCAAGACAGGGCGATGAGCATTCCCAGAATCGAATCGATGCGATCGGCGACGAAGCTGACCGTCGTCGCGAATGCGCCGGCCGGTGCCTGCCCCGGCGCGATGTCGAGCTGTCGCTTCACGAACGAGTTCGGAAGCTCCCCGGCCATGAAGCCGAATCCGGCCAGCGCCCCGAGGGCTGCGAACTCGCCAACGGAAAGCGGCCAGAGCGACACCAGCGCGTCCGAGTTCCACCAACCAATCACCGTGAACATCAGCATGAAGGCAGCAGCCGATGCGGGCACCATGACGACGAATCCGCGTATGGTCTTGTTGTCTCCAAACACGCGTCGTCCGCGAAAGCGCGCGCCGCCGTCCAGCGGCATCGTCAGTCTTCGCGACAGAGCGGTTCGCAACCACGCCGAGTGGGCGAGGCCCGCGAGAACAAACGCCGCGGTGAGGAACAGCGCGGCAGCAAGTGGGTCGGGCCGCATCATCAGATGTCCGCGCCCGTCTCGAGCCGGTTGTGGAAGAGCAGCGTTTCACCGGGCAGCGCGTGCGCTCCCCTGATCCATGCGAGGAGGCCCACTTCGTTCTCCGTCTCGTACTGCACCTCGCCCAGGCGATAGCCGGGCACGAACGGATACATGTGGTGCAGCTCGTGCGCGTCGATGTGCAGCAGGAGCGCCGACAGCCAACGCGGAAAGACGAGCGAGCGTGTGAAGGTCTCCTGCTCGATCGTCGGGAACGGACGCACGCTCTCGCCGGCGCTCAGCTGCTGCGGGATATGCGTGTGCTGGCTGAGGATCAGCAGGTCCTCGGCGGCGAACGTCATGGCCAGCGCAACGCCGAACAGTCGCAGAGATGTCGACGGACCGAGCCACGCAACGATGGAAACGTACGCGGCGAGGAGTCCCGCCGAATTCACGGCGAGTGCGCGCTTCTCCTCGGGCCTTTCGAACAATGCCTTGAGCCTTCGCCAATTCCAGAAGTTGTTCACACGGTAGATGACTGAGAACAACGGAATCCAACACCGCCAGGCAATGTTGACGAGCGCCCGCTCAACGCGCCCGAGCGCGCGCGGCACCAGCGCTGCGGTCGTCGGATCGATGTCTTGCCACCCCGTCCACTTGTGATGCCGGCGGTGGACACTCTTCCAGTTGCGGAAGGGAATGAGCGTGAAAAAGCCGGCCAACTGGCCGAGTGGGGCGTGAAGCCACTTGCTGCGGAAGAGCGTCTCGTGTCCGCATTCGTGGAGCAGTGCAAACCACTGAACCAGCGCGAGCGCGAGGACGAGCTGACCCGCGGCCCAGACCCACCAACGCGACGACAGGGAGAGCGCGACCGCGCTCGCGGTGATGGCGGTGCACGAGAGCGCGACAATCGCGCCGGCCGCGTCGGTGGGACGCAGTCGTGACAGCGCCGCGGGGGGCGGGGGCGGGGGCGGGGGCGCGCTACACTCGATCATGAATTCCTCCGCGTGACGAGCTTGGGTCACGCGGAGGGTATGTTTTGGGCCCAGCAGGCCCTATACGTCAGTTGACGTAGGGGAGCGGAGTCGTTGCTAACGAATGACTTCGAACGCTGAGGACGGCACGCGGGCGAGCGTCGCGAGATCGTCGTCGTTCCAGCGCGGATCGGGTGCGCCGCTCACGAACCACCCGGAGCCGTTATCGGCGACGAGCATGCCGTACTTCATCATCGCGCGCAGAATTGTGCGCACGGTGGGCGAGAAGCCGCTGGTGTCGTAGTCGGCGCGCAACCGAACGCGCATCCCCATGGGGGGCAGCTTGCTGCTCGTATCGCTGCTCGCGTAATGCCGCGCCGGCGCGACGTATGCGCGCCGCGTACGGGGACACGTGAACCGCAACGCATGCGGAATGCTGTGCTTCTCCGCGGCTTCGTCGTAGCGCACCAGGCCGGGGAAGATGGGAAGCCCGGCGGCATCCGCCGACGTCCATCCGGCGGGGCGCAGCGCGTTCGACGATAGATCGAAGATCGCGCCGGAGCCGGCGTGCCAGCTCGTCCCGCCATTGATGGGATGCGCATCGTACAGCTCGTACAATTTCCAGGCGTCGACGTCGACGATGAGCACGTGTCGATCGCCGCTGGAGCCCGAGCCGCCTTCGATCGGCGCGTTCGTCGGGATCGGATATGGGCCGGCGTCGCTCTCGTCAGAGTAGTCGAAGGTCACGGGCACTTTCGCTTGACGGGAGTTCACGACGAGGTACGGAATGCCATTCGGCGCACCGTCCCATACAGTACCGAAATCCGGATGGAGATTGCGGACGCCGCACGATGCGATAAGTGTCGCCGAGTTGGGATCGACCGCCGATGTGCTGACGTCGGCGTTCCACGGGTTGTCGTCCGGAAATGGTCGCCGGTCGAGCCTGGCGCCGGCACCGGGTGCCGTGCCCGATTGATCGGCCGGCGTCGAGGCGCTTGGGTCGCTCGCCGAGGAGCAAGCGGTGAGTGCGATGGTCAGTACGAGCGTGCGTTGGCGCATGGCTGGAAAGCTGTTTCATTCCAGACGATCGGCGGCGTGATCATCGTCACGCGACATCGCGGCTGCAAAGTATTTTCTCTCTGCCCATGCGCTCCCTTGGCGTTGTTGCGGCTGTCAGGGTCGCCGTCACATCCGCTCGAGCGCTCGCGCTCACGCTGCGTCGCGCCGATTGATCGTTCGATCGGCGATCAAGTCCGGTACGACCAGACGCTCCAATTCGCGTAGCTCTTTTTCGCGAACCCACGCGTCCACCCGCGCGCAACGAGTTGCGCATCGAGAATTCGACGGAATCCGCCATGCGTCACCGCAACGATGCTCGACGAGTCGGACGCCTGTTCGACGAGCCAGTCCACGGCCTTACTCGCCCGGCGCACGAGCTCGTGGTCCGCGCGCGCGAGGAGCCGATAGGTCCATTGCACGTGGCTGAACATGTCCCATGCTTGAATGGGAAAGGCGAATGGGGACGAAGCTCGGCGGCTCCAGCCGCATCTCACGAAGTAGCGCCGAAACCGGAAAGGCACGGTCGGGAATGAGACGCCGCGCCGAAGCGATAGCTCGCGGTAGATCGCTGGCTACAATGACGCGATTGCCCTCGACGAGCGCCCGCAACTCCCTGTCGGGTTGATCGTCGTCGCGAATTCCTGCGGCATCGTACGCGTCCTCGTACGCGGAAACCTCCGCCCACCTGAACCAGTGGCCGTCGTGAACGAGCGCTGAACGCCCATGACGGACGAGATGGATTTCCACGGTAGCTGCAAGATGGGGCCTCGCGGCTACCAGTGGATGATCTTCCGCAAGATGTTGCCGATTCCACGTGCCGCCGCCGAAATCGGATCTCGACTCGGCGGGTTCTGCACGTTGCCGTTCACGTCGACGATCACTTGACCTTCCGGCGGTCCGGTGTGCAGTTGACAGGGTTCCGTTGGCTCGTGGCCCTGCTTGAACCACTGCCGCGTGCGGACCGGACACCATTCGCCGGCAAGCTCCCCGGATTGCGGATCGACGACGGCCGACACCATCCCTGCCGGAGGAAGGAAGGATGCGCCACGCGGTTCGTGCCAACCGGCCTGGTAGAACTCGGCCCACGCGGGCGCCGCGAGCCGTCCGCCACTCGCGTTGTAGCTGATCTGGCGCGGGTTGTCGTATCCGAACCAGACGCCCGCGACGAGCGTCGGCGTGTAGCCGACAAACCAGACGTCGTTCCCTTCGTTCGTCGTCCCGGTCTTGCCGGCAACCGGACCACTCACGCCCATGTCGCGAATCGAGCGGCCCGTTCCGTAGTTGACGACCCCCTGCAGCATTTCCGTGATCTCGAACGCGTCCTGCGCGTCCATCACCGGCGTCCGCTGCGTCTCGCTGCTCCAGAGCAACGTCCCGTCCGGCGCTTCGATTCGCGTCACCAATCGGGGCTTTACGCGCACGCCGCCGTTGGCGAACGGCGCGTAGGACGCCACGAGCTCCACCGGTGTCACGCCCTCGGCTCCGAGAGCGATTGCTGGAACCGGCGTTAAAGGACTCGAAATACCGTTTCGTTGAGCCGCCGAGATGACCGCGCGCTCTCCGACCGCCCGGCTCACGCGGACCGTGGCCGAGTTGGCGGAGAGCAGCAATGCACGCGCGAAGGTGATTTGGCCGTTGTACTGATTGTTGTAGTTCGCCGGCGTCCACACCGTACGGCCGACCTGAACCTCGACGGGATCATCGTCGACTTCGGTCGATGGCTTGTAGCCGGCGGCCAGCGCCGCCGCGTAGACGAACGGTTTGAACGCCGAACCGGGCTGCCGGCGCGCGTTGAACGCACGGTTGAACCCCCCGCGTTGCGTCCGCTTGCCGGGGACCACGGCGCGAATGTCCCCCGACGCCGGATCGAGCGCGACGAGCGCGCCCTGCGCCTCCTCATTCACGTGCCCGAAGCTCTCGCGCGTCTCCTGCGTGATCTCGGCGATGTGCCGCAGCATCACTTTGTCCGCCGCCCGCTGGAGGGTGGCGTCCACCGTCGTGTAGACGTTGACGTCGCCTTCCTTGAGCACGTCCGGTACGACGGAGTCGACCAACGCGCGTACCGCGTCCAGCGCGCTCGCTTCACTCGTGATCGACGGCCTCCACTCGGTCTCGGCGATCCGCAGCGGCGTATGCTGCGCCGCGGCCGCCTGTGCCTGCGTCACGTAGCCCTGATCCGCCATCAAGCCGAGCACGAGATTGCGGCGCTGTACCGCGCGCTCCGGGTGACGGCGCGGCGTGTACACGCTCGGTCCTTTGGGCAGCGCGGCGAGCACCGCCCCCTCAGCCAGCGTGACCTGGTTGATGTTCTTGCCGAACAGATCCAGGCTCGCGGCTTCGACGCCATTCACGCCGTTGCCGAGGTAGATGACGTTGAGGTAGTGCTCGAGAATCTGGTCCTTGGTCAGCTGACGCTCGAGCAACCGCGAGATCCGGAGCTCGACCAGCTTTCGCCGAAGGGAGCGGCCGTGATAGCGATCCTGCAGAAAGCTGTTGTGCGCCACCTGCATCGTGATCGTGCTGAAGCCCTGGCGAATGCCGCCCGAGCTGAAATTCCGGAGCGCAGCACGGAATACACCGCGCCAGTCGAGACCGTTGTGCTCGTAGAAGCGACGGTCTTCCGTCGCGACGAACGCGTCGCGCACCTGCTTCGGGACGGAGCCGATCGACACATTGACTCGGCGCACATTTTCGAGGTGACCGAGGAGGCGTCCCGATCGGTCATAGACGTTGCCGCCCTCGCTCGGGTGGAACGCCCGAATTTCGGCTGGGCTAGGACATCCGTAAAAGCCGCAGGTACCCAGCCATGCGTCGAACAACCCTACGCCAATGCAGGCGAGCGCGAGCAGACTCAACCATGGCCAATGCCGCTTCAACCACCGCCGAGGGGGGTCGCCAGGATCGGGACGTAGGCTGTCGAACGAAGTCACGGTGGTTTTGATGAAGCTGATACCTTCTATGGTACGCTTGTCGCTCCGCATGAATCCGGCCGAAGCCAATCGCACCTTCGACCAGTAGTCCTACTCCAGATCAAATCATGACGTTCCGTCGGATAATTGCCGTGACGCTCGTCGCACAGACGGGATTGGTCGCGGCCTGTCGCTCAAATAGCGCCAAGCGCGCCGATACGTCCGATCTCAAGGCCGGAAAGTCCCCCGATTCAGCCGCTGGAGCCCTCGCGGCAACCGGTGCCACAGTCGGTGCGAACCCGACCGCTGGCGGCTCGAGCGATACGGGCAAGAAGCTGCCGCAGAATCACACTGGTCGTATCCCGGTGCTCGAGTACCACGTGATCGGCGGCGAGAAAAATGGCCTTTACACGCGCACCGTCGCCAGCTTCAAGGCCGATTTAGAGGACGTGTATAAGCGTGGATACCGACCGATTACGATCGCGCAGATGCTCGACAAGAATTTCAGCGACGTGCCGGACGGAATGTCCCCCGTGGTCTTCGTCTTTGACGACGCGTCGCCCGAGCAGTTTTCGTATATCGAAGGATCGGACGGAAAGCTGACGATCGACCCCAATAGCGGCATGGGCATCTGGCAGGACTTCGCCAAGTCGCATCCGGGATGGAAGAATCGCGGCACCTTCTGCCTGCTCAACGGGGCTTCGGCGGGGCACAACTTCTTCGGCGACAGCCCGAAGTACCACGGTCAAAAAAAGGAGTGGCGTTTCCAGAAAGTGAAATGGCTCGCCGATCAAGGCTTCGAGCTGTGCGACCACACCGTATGGCACGCAATGTTGAACAAGTTCAGCGACGCCGTCGTCCAGGAGCAGATTGCGCGCAACGTCATGGCAATCGACTCGGCGGTTCCTGGCTATAAGGTCCGAACGATGGCACTCCCCTACGGCATCTGGCCGAAAAATCGCCAGCTTGCGTGGCAGGGCTCGTGGACCGATCCCAAAACGAAACAGACGCACGCATACAACTTCGACGCGGTTCTCGAGGTGGCGGGCGGCCCGGCGCGGAGTCCCTTCGATCCGCAGTTCAATCCACACTCGATCACCCGCATCGAGGCGATCGGCAACGACATCGCGAAGCAGCTCGACGCCCTCGACAAGAACAAGACGCGCTTCGTGAAATAGTGCGTCGTTGACGGCGCCCTTTCGGCCAGTGTTCGTTGACCCATGAGCGAGCTCAATACTGTACTTCCGGCGCTTTTCTCGGAGCTTGTGAACGGATCTCCCGATCCGCAAATCGGGACGGTCATGTTGAACCGCGGCGATCGCGGACTGCTTCATTCGCTCGGGCAGATCTCCGCCCAAACCGCATCGACGACAGCCACCGGCGGCGCGACAATCGCCGCGCACACGGACCACATCCGGTACGGTCTCGCGCTGCTCAATCGGTGGGCGGGCGGCGAGCCGTCTCCGTGGAAGAACGCCGATTGGACGGAGAGCTGGCGGAAACAGGCCGTCACGGACGAGGAATGGCGCTCATTGCGCGACGATCTGCGCCGCGAGACGGAAATGTGGCAAAAGCATCTCGGCACCGTGACCAATTTACCAGACACCGCCGCGAAATGGGTCGCCGGTAGCGTCGCTCATCTCGCGTATCACCTCGGCGCGATTCGACAAATCGATCGCGCTACGCGCGGTCCGACCGCTGAAGACGAGCGTGCGGTGTCGCTGGCGTCGCCGCACGAAGGCTGATTGTTGACGGCGGGCCGGCCAGACGTAGTGCAAGCTCAGGCGCGGACGCGTGACAGGTACCAGGCGCTCGCCACCGCAAAGAGCGCCACGCCAATCGCGCCAGCCGAGAAGTCCGGGCGCGCACCAGTGCCGGGCTCGAAAACGAGTGGAAGCGCCCACAGCATCGCCGCGGTGAACACGCCGTAGGCTAGCGCGGCCGTCGAGGCCCACCGCGCGCCGATCCAGCTCCCCCACGCGGCCGCGGACGCACTGCCGCCAATGAGAATCTGCATCGTCGTCAACAGTGGCGAGCTCGCGTGCCCGAGCATGACGAGTGCAACCTGCGACCAAGCGTTCACGCTGATCAGCAGAAAAATCGCCGTCAGGATGATGTCGGGAATGGACCGTTTTTTCACAGCGCAACCCTCGTTCTCGCACGCCGGCCTGCGTTGATCGGCGTGGCTGTCGTTCAGGGCTGCCGGTCGGTCTTTGCGACTTCCGACACAACGAAGCCCACCGAGTCGCTCAGCGTTCGGTTCCCGGTGGTGAGCGACGCGACCACATATGACGCGCCATCGCTCTTTGCGGTCACTACACCTGTTCCCTCCACTGTTACAACGGAGGAATTACGGGACGTGAATTGAAGAACTCCCGGATTCGGAATGGCCATTCCGGCCGCCGTTCGGACCGTGACGGCGAGCGTAGCCGTCGTCCCGGCCTTCATCGAGAAGGTGCTCGCCCCGTTCGGCGCCAATACGCTGATCGACGCCGGCGCATTAGGGTCGGCCGTCGTCGCGGAGGAGCCGCACGACGCACAAGTGACCAGCGCAAGACCAGCCGTGAACCGCCGCATGCGCATACGTTGCGCGCGCGCCGGTTCGGGCGCTAGGGAGCGGGTGTGAAGCTCTTCAGCCTCATGGTGATAGAACCGATGGACGCCTTGGCGTTCAGCTGCACGATCACCCGCGTGCTGTCGTCCGACAGCCATACCCGTCCATCGCCGTCGGAAAACATCGTCGACGTCTTGATGATCGGCTGGACGACGATCGTGTTCCACTGTTTCCCCGCGGCTTCTATCGTCTCGCGGCCTACCACTTTGAGCACAACAGGATTGCTCGCCGGCTTGAAGTGACGCGGGATGTCGATCGTCGAACCGACGGTGAGCGGGATCGTGCGCGCGTAGAAAAACAGTGAGAGATCGTCGAGCGGATTCGATACCGAGCTTTGCTCCGCGTTGCTGCCGTCGCGATACGACTCGCGCTCGGGGAAAATCTCATAATGCTTGCTGCGCAGATTACCCTTGTGCCACTGCTGCTGTGTGAAGCGGAGACTAGTGAATGTCGCGGTATCGACCCAGCTCTCCATCGTGTCGCGCAACGTGTATTTGTAGAGGACAAGATTCACTCCTCCGCCGATCGTCAGCCTGAAGCGATACGCGTCGTGTCCACGCACTGTGTCGATGCCGAGCACACTGAGCGTACCACTCCCAGCGTGGATCGGCCCGTAGCGCACGTCGTATTCGGCGTGTTCCAATGCCGTGAATGGGTGCGCCACCGCGGGCAGACGGGCGACACGCGTCGGCGCCGGCGCGCCCATGAGCAGCGTACCGCCGAGTGCGACAGACAGAGCGCTTCGCGTTACGCGCGTGGCAAGGTTGAGGATCATCCCTGCTCGCCTACTGGACGACCGTGAGCGCCATCGCGCCCTTGATACTCAAGTCGCGCACGTCGCTCGCGATGATCGTGGCCGTACCACGACCACGGGCCCGCACGAGGCCGTCGCTCGGCCCGACGGTAGCCACCGACGTGTCGCTCGTCGTCCATCGAAATACCGCCGAGATAGTTCCGTCGCACGCCGTTTCCATGGCGGACACGCGAAGCGTGTCGCCGGGGTGTAGCGTCGCCGAGCTGGGGTTGACGTGCGGGCCGATCAGCGCACAGCCCACCTCGAAGGTAGGATCCGTCGCGGCCCTCTCGGACCGGCCACACGACACCGTTACCACCAGACCCGCGACCGCACCCGCCACCAGCACTGACAAAGGAGCCTTCATCCAATACCGCCTGTGATTGACCGCCCACTCCACCAACCTTAATGACGCGCGAACCCCGGTAAGCGTTATCGCGGACTGGGCCAACTCGTCAAACTGGTTCCGGGCGGCAACGGCAGCCCCCTCCGCGCCCATCGTTGGCTACCTGCTCTTGGCGACCGCACAACACGAGACGGCCGCGTGGAAAGAAATCCATAGCCCGTCCGCTCGAACCCCGCCGTGTCGTTGATCGCGATGCCCGTGCTCGGCGCGATTCGCTTGCCAATGCTCGGATCCGGCACCGAGTCGCCGAGCGCCACTCGGTCGATACCTCGCTCGTCGAGCACGAGCATGCCGTTCATCGAGTGCCGATAGCCGGCGTAGTACCGCATGTACTGATCCGGATCCGGGAAGCGGCGCGACCAGAGCGCACGAACGCGGCCCGTGTCCGTGCGAACCCGGTTTGCAGCCGGGGGGATCGGCGCGCCAATGAGGATTCGTTCACGACCTTGGGCATCTTCTACGATGATGCCTCGCACCCGCAGAACGCCGGCCGGCTGCGGGCGAAAGCCCGCCACGGCTAAGGTAGCCTAGGGTTGGGTCACGAGCGGCGCGCTGTTGCCCAGTCTTCGTAGGGAGGCGTACCTCCATAACATCGGAACCGGCATTGCACCGGGCGTCACGTCGGTCATCCGGCGCGGCTAAAAGCGCGCGCCGAGCGTCAGCGGAAGCGTCCAGCGCGGCGCGTCAGTTCGGCCGACGGTGACTTGATACCGAACTTCCGCGCTGACCACGGCTTTGCCGATCGGAAGTCGGATCCCCCCGCCAAATTCCGCGAACGGTGCAACCGCCTCGAAGAAACGTTCTGGCCCTCGATCGACGAAAATGCGACGAGAAACATTGCGGCGAGTGTTCGCATATCGCTCCGAAAGGATCTACTCCGACTGCAACGCACTCGCTGGACTGAGTCGCGATGCGCGCGCCGCCGGAATCGTCGTCGCCAGGAAGGTGATCATCGTGATCAACACCGCCGCCGATGCGAGGATCAGGGGATCGGATGCCCGCACGGCGTACACGCGACTCGAGATCACCTGCCCCGAGAAAAAGGCCAACGCCAACCCGATTGCCGCGCCCGTAAACCCGAGAAGCGCTCCCTGTCGCATCACCAACCAGAACACTGAGCTCGGTGACGCACCGAGCGCGAGCCGTGTCGCCATCTCGTCGCGCCGCAGCGATCCGGCGTACGACACCACACCGTAGATACCGACCGCGGCGAGCACGATGGCGATGCCGCCAAAGACGAGCATCAAAGTCATACCAAGCTCCTGGCGCCGCAGCGTTCCGCCAACGATGTCCGACCCGAGCTCGAAATCGAGAGCCATCGTCGGATTGAGCTTTCGTACTTCTTCACGGATCGCCCGCTCGACCGGCGCCGGATCGGCCTGCGATATCGACACGACGGCTGTGGCGCGTTGAAGCGGGAATTGCGTCGTCGGGAAGTAAAACGCCGGTTCCGGCGCGTCGGTGAGCGTCTTCTGTCTCACGTCACCCACGACGCCGACGATCGTGAGCTCGCTTTTCGGATCGGGCTGCGGATACCCGGCGGCGAACTGTACGCCGACCGGATCGCGACCTTTGAGGTATCGCTCGACGAATGCGCGGTTCACCACGGCAACGCGCACGGTGTTCGGGAGGTCCGCTGTCGTGAAATCGCGTCCCTTCACGATCGGCGTGCCCATCGCACCGAAAAAGCCGGGGCTCGCGACGCGACCGCGCGCGCCGGCCGGATTCGCCGGATCGTACGCCTCGCCATGGAACTGCATGACGAGGGAGCTCTCCAAAGTCCCTTTCAGCGGATACGCCGAGCTGAGCCCGGCGCCCGTCACGCCGCGGACATTGCGCACGGCCGACACGAGGTCGAGCTCCGCCTGACGCACCGCATCCGGGGTTCGATATCGCGGCCCGAGGAAGGTTACGTCGAATACCAAACGCTTGTCCGCGACGAACCCCGGGTCCGTGTTCCGAAGATTGGCGAATCCCCGGACCAGCCATCCCGCGCCGGCCACCAACATGATCGCCAGCGCGACCTCGGCCACCGTCATCGCCATCAGCCAGCGCGTCGTGGCGCGGCCCGCGCTCGTCGAGCGTGAGCTTTCGTTCATGAGCGTCTTCATATCGCTTCGCCGCAGCCGCGCCGCGGGCGCAAGACCGATGATCGCCCCAACGGCGACGAGCGTGGCGAGCGCGAACAGCAGCACCCGCCCATCGAACGGTACGGCGTCGAGCCGCGGCAACTTCGCCGCGCCAATCGCGAGGAGCGCCCGCAGACCGAGCGCGCCGACGGCCACGCCGAGGATCGTGCCCGCCGTCGCGAGCACCACCGACTCGGTGAGCAGCTGGCGAACGAGCCGTCCCCACCCGGCGCCGAGTGCCGCTCGCACCGCCATTTCCCGCGCCCTGGCCGCGCCACGAGCCAGTAGCAGGTTGGCGACGTTCACGCAGGCGAGCAGGAGCAGCAGACCCGTCGCCGACATGACGATGATCAAGATCGGACCCAGGTCACCGACGATCGAGTCGACCAGCGGCCGCGAGACATACACGCGGTTGCGGTCCGCCGCCGGGAAGTCGTTGCCCAAACCGTTCATCACCGTCGCCATCTCTGCTTTCGCCCGGCCGAATGACGCTCCGTGGCGCAGGCGCATGAACCCTTCCTGGCCGTGATTTACGTCCGTCGTCGGGGTCCGCACCGCGATCCAGATGTCGCCCGCGTGCGGGATGTCGAAGTCA
This sequence comes from Gemmatimonadaceae bacterium, assembly GCA_025928335.1. GTDB lineage: Bacteria > Gemmatimonadota > Gemmatimonadetes > Gemmatimonadales > Gemmatimonadaceae > JAQBQB01. The sequence continues at coordinate 21,445 of JAICJQ010000001.1, read as the reverse complement.
GTTGGCGCGACGCCTGCAATTGTCGAATTGAACTCGGCGAAGTGGATCGGTTTGCCGATGACCGCCGGGTCGCCCTTGTAGAAGTTCTTCCACATCCGCGTCGAGATCACCACCGCCGGGGGCGGCCCCGGCGGCCCTTGTTGCGGCGGCGCGTTTGGCGGCGGGGGCGGCAAAGGCGTGAAGTCGTCGTGCTTGAAACCGCCCATGGTCATCGGCAGGCCGAAGAGCTCGAAAAAGCCTTCGCTCACCCCGAAGACCTGCACGTGCGACGGCGTACCGTCACTCGCGAGGAGCGTGAGATCGAAGGGCTGGAAACCGGCCGCTCGTTCGACCGACAGCTTCGGATCGTTCAGGCGGTACAGTTCTCCGCCCGACAGGAGACCGGTCGTCACTCGGCCGTCCGTGAGCGCCGTCCGCAAGCTGTAGAGGTCTTGCGGGTTCGGGTACGGAAGCGGCTTCAGCAGCACGGCGCTCAGCGCCGTGAAGATCGCGGTCGTCGCGCCGATCCCGAGGGCGAGTGTGGCGATAGCGGTGATCGCGAAGCCCGGTGAGCGTCGGAAGGCGCGGAGCGCTACGCGGATGTCCTGCAGAACGGTCTCCATTCCCAGACTCCTGGACGGTGTGCGTGCCGGCACTACGGTAGTGAAGCAACGAAGGCTTCAGGCGGCAAGCAACGAAGCCAGTCAAAGCTCCGGCCACAGGACGAGAATGTACGTTACCATGGTGGCCAGTCCCTGGGCATAGCCAACATGCAGCCGAGGTTATGACGACCGACCGGAAATGGCTGATCGACGTGACCGACCCGCGCTTCATGATCGCGGGAAACGAAGCCGTGATCGAGTTCATTCGCCGTGTGAACCCGTTCGCGCATTCCGACGTCGGCTCCCTTCTTCTCGACCTCGGTAGGAAAATCGAGGGTGTGCGGGCGTATTGTCCGTCGTACAAGCAGTACGCGTACGTCGTGCTCCACACCGACACGTGGCGCATCTTTGCGATCGCGTATGGACAGCGCGGACTCGCCTTTCGTCTCTCACAGGCGTCGCGCGGCGACGCAGTCGGTGACGGTGGGGCGACGGCCGGCGACATCGGCGACGACTGGGTCAAGTTCGACCCGTGGAATCCGAAGGTTTCCGCGCCTCAGATGAAAGCGCGCCTCGAGCGCTGGACCGCCCGGGCGTTCGCCGACACCTCGACGGCGTAATCCTGAGGAGTGATCATGAAACACGCGATTGTCCACGTGGGCACGGACGATTTCTGGCGTGATTATCGGCGGATGTGCGCCGCGGGCGTACCGTTCGTGCGACCGCCGAGTGATGCGCCGTACGGCACAGTCGCGGTGTTCGAGGATTTGTACGGCAATCGCTGGGACTTGGTGCAATACACGCAGCCGGAGAGCGCATGAACCCGTTGGCGACGACAGGCCTTGTTCAGGACGTTCGATTCGCGCTGCGTGGGATGCGCCGCTCCCCCGGTTTCTTCGCCGGAGCGGCACTGATTCTCGCGCTCGGCATCGGACTATCGACGGCAACCTTCAATGTGTTTTACACCGTTCTCGTTCGACGCTTACCGGTCGTCGATCAGGACCGGATCGGCATCTTCCTGGGACAGCTCGCCGACGCTCGCACGCAGCTCATTCCCCCGACCCGGCGACAGTTGGCCGACTTTCGGCGCGAGACGCGAACGCTGAGCGCCGTCGCCGGTGTGGGCTGGGACGGACCATGGTCGTGGTATGTCCGTGACCCGAGCGACTCGCGTCACGCCATCATCGTTCCTTCGTCGGTCGTCACGGCCAATTTCTTCGACGTCCTCGGCGCCAAACCGATCATCGGTCGCACACTCCGCCCGGAAGACGACGAGCTCGGCGCTCCCAAAGTGCTGGTGATCAGCCGCGAGCTTTGGCGGCGGGAGTATGGTGACGATCCGCGCGTGCTCGGCAAACGACTCGTGGATCAATCGGCGGGAACAGCGTACACCATCGTCGGCGTCATGCCGGAAGGCCTCGCGTTCGAGCGCGGCGCGGAACTATGGCGGCCCCTCAATGCGCAGTTCCCGATTCAGGCCGACTCCGATCTCGACAGCCCGTTCGGCGCGGTGCGCCTTGTGGCGCGGCTCGCCCCCGGCGCGACCCTTGGCGCGGCGCGAGATGAGTTTGCTCGCTTTTTTGCTCGAGCAATGACGACGCGTAACCCGGCGCTCGCCGGTCGTATCAGCGCCGTGGGCCATCCGATTGCGGACGAAGTGATGGGTGACGTGCGCCCGGCACTGCGCATTATCGCGGCGGCCGTCGCATTGTTGCTGCTCATCACCTGCGTGAACGTGGCGAGCCTCATGCTGATTCGCGCTTCAGGACGGGTCTCGGAGCTCGCGGTACGCGCGTCGCTCGGCGCGACGCGAGGTCGAATCGTCCGCCAACTCGTCATCGAAGGCGTCGTTCTGGCGATGGTCGGCGGATTACTCGGCATCGTCATCGCCGCCGGCGCGTTGCGTGGACTCGTCGCCCTGGCGCCCACTCAACTGCCGCGAATGACCGGCGTGCGACTGGATGCGACCACCCTCGGCGTAGCGATCGTTCTCAGCCTGATCACCGTCGTGGTGTTCGCCGTCGGCCCTGCGTTGAGCATTTCTTCCCGCGAATTGTTTGCGTTCGTTCGCAGTGGAGCGCGCTCTCTCACCGGCTCGAGGCGGTCGAGGCGAGGTCGCAACGCATTGGTCGTCGTGCAGTTCGCCCTGACGCTCGTCGTGCTCACCGGCGCCGGACTCCTGGCGCGAAGCCTCGAGCGCATGCAGCGGCTCGACCTCGGATTCGACGAGGATCGTCTCGCTGTCGTTGAGCTTCGGTTCAACCAGGACGATCGCATAACGGTCGCCTCGATCAACGAGACCATCGATCGTCTCCGCGCGCGACTCGGTGCAGTGACTGGCGTCGCGTCGGTCGCGGCGGCGATTCAAACGCCCTTCCAGGGCGGCGGCATCGACGGCTGGGTGTCGGCCGAGGGTGAATCGAGCACACGGCACGCTGGCGACCCGTTCGTCGACCTCGAGTTCGTTACGCCGAACTACTTTCGGACTCTCAATGCTCACATCCTTGCCGGCCGTTCATTCACGGACGCCGACGCGGCCACGACGACGCCCGTTGTCGTCGTGAGCAAGAGCGTCGCCGATCACTTCTGGCCGGGACAGCCCGCCGTCGGGAAGCGGCTGCATTGCTTTGGCGGTGACGAGCTTTGTCCCGTCGTCGGGGTCGTGGGAGACACGCACTATCGCGACCTGGTCAAGCCGCATCGCGCCGTGTACCGCGTGAGTCGCCAGGCGCCGGACGGCGTCTTTGCGCCCCGTGTGTTGCTCGTCGCCACGAAAAGCGATCCGTCCAAACTGCTGCCGACGATCCGGTCCTTGGTCACAACCACCGAGCCCGGAGTAACACTCGGGAGGGTGCAGCCCGTTCGCGATCTATTGAGCGCGCCGCTGGCACAGCCGCGGTTCAACGTCGCCCTGGTGGCGGTGTTCGCGATCGTCGCGCTCATCCTCGCGGGTATGGGAATTTTTGGCGTGCTGGCGTTCCACGTCGCGCAGCGGACGCGCGAACTCGGCATCCGACACGCGCTCGGCGCCACGCCGCGCGAGCTCGGAGGCATGATGTTGCGCGAAGGGCTGGTGCTCGCGGGCGCGGGCATTGTTGCGGGTGTTGTCGTTTCGGTGCTCGCGACGGGCTCGATGCGTGCCCTGCTCTTCGACATTACACCCTTCGATCCACTTGCCTTCCTGGGCGCTACAGCACTGCTCGTGTGCTGCGGGTTCGCCGGCGTCGCCATCCCAGCTCGCCACGCCGCCCACGTGGATCCGAGTGCGGCGCTCCGCTCCGAGTAGAGGTCAGCGCGTTGCGGGACAGGTCCACGTCGTAAACGTCTCCCCGAGCGGAGCGTAGCCGACGCGCGGCAGCGTGTGGACAGCGATGACCGTCCAAGCCGTGGCGGCACACAGCGTCGACACAAGGAAGACCCACGCGACGTGATCGCGCCACGTCTGCACGGCGAGCGACACCGCCGCCGCGATCACCGTGACGTTGGCCATCAGGAACGCGACCAGCGGAAAACCGCATCGGTGACCGTACGGCCACCAGAAAAGCGACAGCGTAAGCACCGGAACGAGCGCGAAGCGAAGCCAGAACCCGAAGACGGCGAGTCGCTCGTTCAGCCGATCGCGGGCCACAATCTCTTGAATCTTCTGCAAACGGATCTGCGTCCGGGAGCGTTCGGGGGGGAGTCCGTCGTATTCACGCACGATCCTGCGGAGCTCGATGTTCCAATTGATTTCGTCACTCATGCGATCGACAAAGGGGGTGGGAGGGAGGGGGAGGAAGCAGGCGCCGCCGCCCGAGCACCGGAACCCTCGCGCAATCGCATGTCCTTCTCTGTGATCTAGGACCCGATCCAAGCTTTCTGCGACATCTTCGACCGCTCCGGAAGTTTTTTGCCTGACAAGATCCTTCGCATGGCACCGCTGCTATCTCGACCCTAACACGAACTGATTGCCGTCCGGATCCTTGAAGATCGCCGCCGTTCCCCAGTCCGCTGTCTTCGGCGGCGATACGAACTCCACGCCTCGCGACACGAGCTCGTCGTAGGTCTTCTGGACGTTGCTCGACCAAAACGAGATGGAATGGAAGGAACCAATCCGATTCTCGTGGCCTTCGGGAGTGAATAGCACAACGCCCGTCTCCGCACCGGGAATACGCAGCTCGATCCAACGTTGCTTGTCGTTGAACGGCTGATCGGTCAGCACAGTGAATCCAAGCTGCGTAGTATAGAACTCGAGGGCGCGGTCCTGATCGCGCACCGGAATCCCGACGAATTTGATGCCCTTGATCATCGTTCTCTCCGTTGGTGAGCGCGCAATCTTCAACGGTCACCGGCGTGCGACAAGGCACGCTCGCGCTGCTATGGCATTGAGTGCTATACTCCGGCCGTGCCGACACGCGACAACAGCGAGCGAGCAACGGTCGAGGTGGACGCGTATGTATTCGACACGCTGATGCGCGACTTGATCGCCCACGATCGCGCCACATCCGCGTTCGTCGTCTACCTCTACTTGTGGCGAGCGTCGCTCGGCACCGGTGAGGCGAGCGTACGGACGAGCCTCCGCGACATCGCCGAGGCGACGGGGTTGTCGAAGCGCGGCATTCAGGAAGCGTTGAGCATTCTCTCACGCCGTCAGCTCGTCGGCATCGCACGCCAAAGCATCACAGACGTTCCCATCTATTCCGTGAAGCGCCCATGGGAGCGCCGTAAATGAGTGCCGCGACAGCGAACGTCGCCGAGCCGTGTACCGTCTGGACGATCGGGCACTCGGTGCGCACGGCCGCGGATTTCATTGCCGCGCTTCGTGCATTCGACATCGAGCTCGTCGTCGACGTTCGACGCTTTCCCGGCTCGCGCCGCCTCCCGCACATCTCGTCGGCGGCGCTTGACCGTGAGCTTGCCGCGGCGGGTATCGCCTACTGTTCGCTCCGGACACTCGGCGGCCGTCGCAACCCGGCCGAGGACTCTCCCAACAACGGCTGGCGCGTCGCCGCCTTTCGCGGATATGCCGACTATCTGGACACCGAGGAGTTCGCGGTCGGGTTGATGGAGCTTCTCATGTTGGCGAATGGCCTGCGCACGGCGGTGATGTGCGCCGAGGTGTTGTGGTGGCGCTGCCATCGCCGATTGATTGCCGACGTATTGGTTTGGCTCGGGATACGCGTGGTGCATATTCGAGATGCAACACACATCGAAGAGCATCACCTCGCTCCGCCGGCGCGGCTGCTTGGAGGTCTGTTGACCTATTCGGCGAGGACCTAACCGACGCTTTCGTGAGAATCCCCGACACCGACGATTCACTCGCCTTTCGCACCGACTACTCGGATGACGCGGCATGGGACATCGTCTGCGCGGCGATCCGCGCGCCGGTTGATGGCTTCCAGGCCAACGTTACGTTCGTGACCGATCCGGCATTGGATGGCGTGGATGTGGCGGGTCTGCTGGACCTCTTGCCGAGTGATCTGAATCGCTCGTTCGTCTTCGTTCTCGATGCCGCTGCGCTATATGATCGAGAACACGCCGTCGCCGTCGTGGATCTGCGCGAGCAGCGCGGCCGCGTCTTTCGCGTCATCCCGTCCGAGGCGTGGGGCGTGGAAAACAATCTCTCGCTCGGCAACATGGACTTCGCCGAGTTCGCGGACGTCGGCGGCGCCGACGGCGTCTTTCGAGGATTCTCATGAAAGCCGGACGGCCCAGTCGGACCGCGCAGTTCGTCGCACTTGGCCGGGCGCTTGCGGACGCGGGCCTGTCTCACGTTCCCGGCTTCAGCGATCCGACGGCCCGTGTTTTCCTGAACGATCGCGGCAAGCGGAGCCTCGCCAAGACCGAGCGCATGGCGGCCGACGGAAGGCGCGGCATGACGTTCGAGGGGGCGCGCCGGATGGCCGACCTGCTCGCATTGCGGACCACCACCATCGATGGCGCGGTTCGTCAGGCAATCGCCGGCGGCGCGCGCCAGCTCGTGATTCTCGGTGCCGGCTACGACGGCCGCGCCTGGCGGCTCGCGGAGCTCGAGGGCGTGAAGGTCTTCGAGGTCGACCATCCGTCGACTCAGGGGGACAAACGAGCGCGAGTCGCCGCCCTTCCACCGCCGAGAGGCATCGTCAGCTTTGTGCCGATCGATTTCGAGCGTGAGACACTCGATACGGTTCTCGCGCGCGCCGGACACGATAAGGCGCTGCCGACGTGCTGGATCTGGGAAGGCGTCGTCATGTACCTCACCCACGACGCGATGCGAGCGACGCTGGCAAGCATCGCCGCGAGGAGTGCGCGCGGGTCGACGTTGATCGTGAACTACCACACGATGCATCGAGGCTGGCTCGCGGGACTCATCTTTCGTCTGATCGGTGAGCCGCAGATCAGTACCTGGTCGCCGGACGAGATGGCCGCGGATCTCCGATCGGCCGGATTCGTCGTGAGCGAAGATTCGGGAATGCTCGATTGGAATACTCGGTTCGCCCGCGGTGAGGCAAAGGTCCACCGCGGATCGTACATGCGAGTTGTGGTCGCGCAAAATCGTCACCGCGGCTTCATCGTGCCGTAATCTCGGCGTGAAGGAGCCCTAACCTTCGCGGTGCATTGTGGAGCTCCGACCAACCTGGAGCTCTCCATGCGATCGCCCGTGCAGGCAGCCCCGAACGTGACGCCGATGGTCGACGTGATGCTCGTGCTGTTGATCATCTTCATGGTCGTTGCACCGACGCTGCTCGATGGCTTTCGAGCCGAACCGCCGAAGGCAGTGAACGTGAAGGATCATCCGTTGGACTCCGCCGATGTCGTCCTGGGAATCGACGCCGCCGGCCGCTATTTCCTGAACAAGAAGCCCGTCGCTGAGGCGGATCTCGGTAGCCGATTACAGTCCATGTATCATGCGGGACGCGACCCGATTCTCTACCTCAAGGCCGACCGCGAACTCGATTATTCCAAAGTCCTTGCCGCTGTCGACATCGCTCGCAAGAACGGAGTCTCACTCGTCGGAATGGTCACCGCAGAGCCGGCGCCGGCGAGAAAGTGAGGGTGCGAACCGAGCCGACATAGAGCTTTCAGACCTGATCACCGGGGGCCCGGTAACTCTTCGCAATGCACCTCAGGGAACCTGCCGTATCCGGACGGCAGCCGCATGTCACTCGTCAGCCAGGTCGCCAAATGTCGGCGAGCACTCGCACGGCGTTGCCGCCGAGGATCGCCGAGATGTTCGCATCACTGTAGCGCCGGCGAATCAGACCCTCAGTGAGGTCGAACATCCGCTTCGGGTGATCGAGTCCCGCGATCGTGATCTTTCCCGCGGAGTCCTCATGGTACTTGTACCGGGAGAAATTCGGCTGCGTCCGTGGATCGCCGCCGCCCGCGATCGGATTCGGGTTTCCAACCATGTCGAGGTCGCTGCCGACGCCGACGTGCTCCACACCGACGAGCTTCACCGCGTGATCGACATGATCGAGCACGTGCTCGATCGTGACCGGCTCCGTCTCGCGCACCATGAACCGAATGAACGACACGCCCATCACGCCGCCTGTCTTTGCCATCGCGCGGATCGCGTCGTCGGTCTTGAGGCGCGTCAGGCTCGGCGCCAGCGCGCGGCAGTTGGCATGCGTGAACAGTACCGGTCGTTTCGACGCGGCGATCCCGTCCATCGTCGTTTGGTCCGCGCAGTGCGATAGGTCGACCGCCATCCCGACCTGGTTCATTCGCTCCACGATCGTCTGACCAAAGATCGACAACCCGCCGTCACGCTTCTCGAGAAATCCACTTCCGATCCCGTTGTTCATGTTGTACGTGAGCTGCGAGATCCGCTGGCCGAGCGACCAAAAGGTGTTCACATCGTCGGGACGACGAAAATGTTGTGAGTTCTGAAAGGTGAGCATGATGCCGAGCTTGCTCGATGCCTTCGCCCGGGTAAAATCACTCGCGTCGTCTACGCGGGTGAACCAGTCGCCGTACGCTGCCAGGAACCCGTTCCACTCCGCAAAGAATCGAATCCCGTCATCGTAGTTGGCCGGCGAATGCCCGAGCGCGACCGCCGTCATCTTCGAGCCGAGGTACACGTCGGCGTCAGCCTTGGTCATGCTGCCAGGCTCTCTCAGCCAACGATCGATTCGAGGCGGTTTCTCCGAGAAGTCCTGGAAGCGGAACTGATTCAGCATGTCGACAACAATGCTCGCTTCCATCAGCTGGATGCAGTGCGCCGAATATTCGGTCGGTGCACCGGGGAATAGGGGGTACCGACCACGAAGAATGGTCGGCGCGCCGGCGACGACGAGGCCCATGTGGGCAAGGGCGCTGCGTCGTGAGACAGGTCGGTCGCTGAGGGAGGACATCACCGCTGGATACCGAGGTCGGCATGAACGCGTCGCCGAATCCTGTGCCTTCGCGAATTCATTCGCAAGGTCGCCGCCCGTTGCCTATGTTCTTGTGAATGACCCAACAACTGAACACCCCACCATTCTCGGGTCGAGTCCACATCATCGGTGCGGGTCCCGTTGGCCTGCTGCTGACGGCCCTGCTCCAGTCGACCGAAGGATTCACCGTCCGCCTGTACGAAAAGCGACGGGAGTATACTCGCGCGCGAATGGTGCATCTTGCGTCCTTCCTCGTCGCGGACTCACTGGAGAGCTACCGCGTCGATCATATCGACGGTGAGAACATCGACGCCGTCTTCGAGCCGGCGGAGATCGACGACGGCATCGCGTTCCGACAGTCCATTCCGACCGACCTCTCGATGCTGCTCCATCGATGGGCGACGGGCTTTTGCCCACTCAATGCCATCGAGAGCTCCCTGAGCGATCTGATCGACGAGCGCGGAGCGCACAACGTGGAACGCGTTCCGGGAATCGTTGAAACGAAGGACGCGATCGCGATGCTCGAGCCCGGAGACATCATGATCGATGCAACGGGCGCCCGGTCGCTCCTCCGCGATCATCTGCTACCGACCCAAAGCCCGCCGGAGACGGACGCCAACACCGTCAACATCCGGCTGGAATACGCCATCGTCGTCACCTTCCTCTATAGTCAAGCGTACGACTGCAACGAGTCGTGCAAGTACTACAAGAACGCGGAGAACACGCATTACAAGTTCATTCCCGCGGTTGGGCGTGTGTACTACGACGGCGCGGTCAGCCACGTCACGGGGATCGTCAACATTACCGCCGAGGATTACGCGGCAATGCCCGCGAAGTTCGACGGCGAGTGGCTTCGCGCCAATTTCCCGCACGTCGCGCAGTCGATGGATCGGTTCATCGACAAGATCAAGGACGAAACGCACGGCGAGATCCTCGGCGATCTCGAGATCGTGCGGATACCGCTCAACCTCTATCGAGCGCGCAACGCGACGAGCCGCCAATGGCTCGCGGTGAACTCCGAGCATCCGTTTTCTCGCTCACCGGTGTTTCTGGTCGGCGATTCGGCCATTGGCTCGCCCTACTTCCAATCCATCTCGCTCGGTTTCGAGTGCGCCATGTACCTCGCGGGTCTCCTCGCGCGACGTGACATGCCGCTCCGCGTGATGTTCGACGAGTACGAGCTGTACACCTACAAGCAATGGCTGCGCGTCTACATGCGGAGCAAGATGATCAAGCACAACAAGGACTTGTTCGAGTGCGTCGACGATCCCGCGGCACTTCTGGAGAAACTTCACATTTATTAGTGAAACCAGCGGTACTGACGACCGAATGAGAGGATGCTTTGAACCGCACAGTCGTACTGGGCAACATCGAGGTGAGCCGGATCGGCCTCGGCACGAACCGGTTGCGCAACACCGATCACAACACCGCGTTCATCCGTGCGGCGATCGATGCCGGCGTTCAGATGATCGACACGGCGCATCTGTATACCGGCGGCGAGAGCGAAAAGACGATCGGACGCGCGATCGCGGCGAACGCGACGGGCGTCGTCGTTGCGACGAAGGGAGGCTACGGCACCGGCGGACGCGGAAAACCCGACGTTCTGCGACAGGAGATCGAGCAGAGTTTCGCCAGTCCTCGAAGTCCCCGCATCGGGCTCTACTATCTCCATCGCGTCGATCCGGAGACGCCGATCGAAGAGAGCCTCGGCGCGATCAAGGAGTACGTGGATCGCGGTACCATCGAGCGCGTCGGGATCTCAAAGGTCGACATTCCGCTCATCGAACGTGCGCGGAAGATCCTGCCGATCGCCGCGGTACAGAACGAGTACAACATCTCCAAGCGAACCTGCGACGACGTCGTGGACTACTGCGCGCGAGAGCATATTGTCTTCGTTCCGTATTATCCGTTGCGCGGGGACTCCGGACGCGCCGTGCGCGATGCAGCGATGCGCCGCCCCGTCACCGAACAACAGGTGATGCTCGCGTGGTTGTTGAAGCGATCGCCGGCGATGCTTCCCATTCCCGGCACTCTCTCGCTCGAGCATCTCCGCGAGAACCTTGACACGCTCTCGATCGAGTTGTCGGACGCGGAGTTCGACGACATCGCCGGCGGATGACATCGCGGCGCGACGTGATTCTCGTGACCGGTGCCACCGGTCGAATCGGGCAACTCGTCGTCGACGAGCTCCTCCGGGTCGGAGCCGATGTCCGCGCGCTGACGCGTCGTCCGCAAGAGGCGTCGCTTCCTGCCGGCGTCGAATTAGTGTCGGGCGACCTTACCGTCCCAACCTCGCTCGACGGCGCGCTCGCCGGGGTCTCGACCCTGTTCCTCGTTTGGACGGCGACGCCCGCGGCCGCGCATGCCGCCATTTCGCGGCTCGCGTCGCAAATCCAGCGGGTGGTGTACCTCTCCGCGCCGTTCCGAACGCCGCATCCGTTCTTCCAGCAACCGAATCCGATGCGCGATCTTCACGCCGAAGTCGAGCAGCGGCTCGTCGAGGCGAAGCTCGGCGTCACCGTACTTCGCCCGGGAATGTTCGCGACCAACGCGCTCCACTGGTGGGCGCCGCAGATCAGACAGGATGATCTCGTGCGTTGGCCATTTGCGAACGTCGAGACCGCGCCGGTCGACGAGCGTGACGTTGCAGCGGTCGCCGCGCGAGCACTGCTCGATGCACGGCACGTCGGCGGGGACTATGTGCTCACGGGGCCCGAGTCGCTGAGCCACGCCGCACAGGTCCACGCGATTGGCGACGCCATCGGACGTTCCCTGCGCTTCGAGGAATTGTCGCCCGACGAGTTCCGACGCAACGCGGAAGGAGCGTGGCCGCCCGGCGTCGCGGACATGCTTCTCTCCGCGTGGCACGCGGCACTCGGCCGTCCGGCGTACGTCACCACAACGGTTCGAGAAATCCTCGGCGCGCCGCCGCGCACATTCTACCGATGGGCCGGCGACCATGCCTCGGCTTTCGCGAAAGACCGAAGCTGATTAAGATCGCTGCCATCCGGCGCGCTCGCCGTCTCCTCCAAAATTGGACTCCCCATGTCGTCTTCACCCCGTCGCTTCTTGACCGCGATGGCGATCTTCTGGCTGCTGTTTGGCCTGGGCACAACGTTCTATCCGCGGATGATGCACCTCTTCATGACGCCCGCCGGCGTCTCGGCGTCCACTCCCTTCTCCGACCAAGTGTGGTTTCACGAGGGCTTGGACATTCTCTCGGTTTGTCTGCTGCTCATCGCGCTGTCCACTGTGTCCGCGACCAAGACGACCCTGCGTCTCGCCGCGACGGTCGGTTTGTTGCCGACGGCGGCGATCATCTACACGCTGATCGCGACGCCCTTCTGGACTCCACTCTTTCTCGTGCCGGCGCTGGGATGCTTCGCATTCGCGGCGTACGGATTTTGGCTCGCCGGGCGCGCGCCCGACACAGCGTAGTCGACGACGGATCAACCGCCGCGCAGCGCGAACGCGGGATCGACCCGCGTCGCACGCGCGGTCGGCATCAGCGTCGCGAGCAACAACACGAAAAGAACTACGAAAAGAACTACGAACAAAACTACGAACAAAACTCGCCCCGGATCAGCGGATCACAGAGCGACGTCGTCATTGCGAAAGATTGGCCGGAGGAGACCTTGTCGCGGACAGTCGGAGCCGGCCCGCGCGTCAGAATCTGATCGATTCGCCGACCATCAATCCATTCGCGCTCGGGGTAATGATCGCCCCCAACATCCATCGATCGAGGCGATTGCGCTTATGCGTGTGCGCATAGTGAACGACTTTGGTGCCGAGCATCGTGCCGAGCACCGCGCCGGAAAACACGTCGCTCGCCCAATGCTCGTTGAGATACATCCGGGTGACGCCGGGAATGAGCGCCGCGGTGTAGAGAATCGGCGCCACCCAAACGTTGGCCGAGGGATGCCGAAACCGCACCTCTTGGACGATCACCGACGCAGTGGTGAAGCCGACCGCGGAGTGGAGCGACGGATACGATCGGCGCGCAAAGTCGGTAAAGCCGCCCCAGAACAGAAAATTGTATTGGTCGTCTTGTGATTCTCGCGGCCGCAGCCGGCCGAGCGGACCGCGAATCGCTTCGCTGACCCCGACGGTCAGTACCAGCGCCTCCGTTGCATGCAGGCCAACGTCGGCGATCGTCTCACTGTGCGCCAACCGGCCGACGCCGTACGTCACAACCGCCCCGATCGTGAGCGGCGCCTCGTTCACGACGGTCAGCGACTTGACGAAGTCGTGCCGAGATGAAGAACCTTGAACCGAGGGCGACTGCCACCAGTTGGCAATTCGCTTGTCGAAGATCGAGATCGCGGCGCCGCCGGCCAGACCGACACTGGCCCAGAATACGTCGTGACGCGTGAAGAAGGTTTTCGCGGTATCCTGCGCCGGGGTCCGCCGCGGCGTGGCGACGAGCAGCACGACAAGCGCCTGGATCAGCCGAACGATTCGTGACATTGGCGATGAGGAGCGAGCCCAACACATCGGGACAGCAGGCTTTGCATGATCCGCGCCCGCGTGTTGCCCTCTCATCGCTCATGGCCGAGACGTCGCCGAGAAGCTCCGCGGCGGCGCCTCGCACGAAGGAACCGCCTGTGGCTGTCCGGTGCGCGGATCAGTCGGAGGAACTCGCCGCGCCCGTGAGACGAATGCCGGATCCTCCGACGCCTGATAGGCGAACATCGCGACGAGGGTCGCGTTTCGTTTCACGTTGTCGAAGTTGATCTTGTCGTACGTGTCGCGGTTCGTGTGCCAGGTGTAATCGGTGTACGACCAATCCGACGACGTGAGGAAGAACGCCGGCGCGCCCCGACAGTCGAACGGATCGGAATCCGTGCTCTCGTTGTGCGCCACGCCAGGCATCATGAGCGTGATGTTCTTCGTGAGATCGGCCGGCATCCGCGACATCCACTTCGCGAGCGACGCTGCGGCGTCGGTGAAGCCGTTCGTCTGGACCGAGTCGATCTCGCCCGTGCCGTTGTCCTGATTGAACAGCGCCTGCAGTCCCTTCATCACCTCGGGATGATCGACCGTGAACGCGGACGAGCCGATCTCTCCCTCCTCTTCTCCGCTCCAATGGCCGACGAGGATCGTGCGCTTCGGCCGCGGATACGTCGCTTTGAGAATGCGCATCGCCTCGAGCATCGTGATCGTGCCCGTGCCGTTGTCGGTCGCACCGCTGCCCGAGTCCCACGAGTCGAGATGCGCCGACAGCATCACGTACTCGTTAGGCTTCTCTGAACCCTCGATGCGCGCGATCGTGTTGAACACCGGCGATTCGGCCGGCGCGAGCACCGCGTCGGCGACGGCGTGAACGCGCGGATGCTGGTCGTTCGCGGCGAGCCGCGCGAGAAGCGAGTAATCCTCGCACGACACATCGAACGAAGGAATCGTGCGCGTGCGCGCCGACTGAATCTTGTCGACGCCCCACCCACGCGACCACGAATTGGCCAGCACGCCCGCCGCCCCGGCGCGCTCGAGCAGCGCGGGGGCCGAACGGGTGTTCGCCTTTCCCACCGCCCATCGGGCAGCCCAATCCGCTACAGCGCTGTCTCGTTGCGCCATCGCGTGCTTGTAAACGGCGGAGTCGGCCCACGCTCTGACATCAGAGTCGGGACGACAGCTCGGCAGCGGCGCGGTGAGCAGCACGAGCTTGCCCTTCACGGTCGCAAGCCAGCGCGCGAATCCCGCGCTGTCGGCAAGAACCGCTTTCGATGGGATCAGTGCGACGTCGGCCGTGATCCCTGCCGCCGGGGTCGCCGCACTCCACGCGTTCATCGTCGCCTCGAGCACTCGCCGTCTCGGAGCGACCAGCTCGAGACCACTCGTCCCGCGCGTCCAATCGCGCCATGTGCCGTATTGTTCGTTCTTCACACCGATGCCCCACGCGTTGTACGTGCGGAGCAACCATTCATTCGCCGCGCGATTCGCCGGCGATCCCGTGAGCCGAGGCCCGATCGAATCCATGAGCACTTGCGCAAGCCGAGCCGCCTGCGACCGCTTCATGCCTTCGTCGTAGATTCTCTGAACGACCGGATCGCCAGTCGGGTTGTCTTGCGCGAACGTCGGCCGACTAATGGCCGCGAGCGCAACGATGCCCGCGATAAGTCGATATGAGCTCATACCCGAGCATAGCGGCTACCCGACTACTCGGCTACCGTCGCGCCCATTCGCCCATTCGCCCATTCGCCCACCCGCCCATTACCGCCTATGCACCAGATGCCAAAACTCGTTTCTCGTCATAGGACAGTCTCGGAACTCGCCGCGGACCGCGGAAGTCGTCGTCTGTGAATTCTGCTTCTCGACGCCGCGCATCATCATGCAGAGATGCGCCGCTTCCAAGACGACGCCGACCCCGCGCGGCTGCAGCACGGATTGCAACGCGTCGGCAACCTGCTCGGTGAGGCGCTCCTGAACCTGGAGACGCCGCGCGAACATTTCGACGATGCGTGGCAGTTTCGACAAGCCGATGATCTTGCCGTCGGGGATGTACGCGATGTGCGCTTTCCCGAAGAACGGCAGCATGTGGTGCTCGCACATCGAGTAGAACTCGATGTCGCGCACGAGCACCATGTTGTCGTGTTCCTCGTCGAACACCGCGTCGCCGACGACCTCGCTGATGTCCATGGCATATCCGCGCGTGAGCCAGGCGAGCGAGTCGGCCACGCGCTGTGGTGTTCGGAGGAGACCTTCGCGCGTTGGATTTTCGCCGAGCAGTTCCAGCTGTCGCGCGACGAGCTCGGGCATCGTGAGCTCGCCGTCGTCGAGGAGACTGGGCGAAGGGCGCGGCGAAAGGCGGTGTACGGCGGTCGACATGGTCAGAGTGTTTTGAGGTATTCGATCAGATCCTTCTTCTGCGCGGCCGTGAGATTCAGCCCAAGGACCTGGTTGTAATGATCGACGACATCGGCGAGGCTCGCCGCGCTGCCGTCGTGGAAGTAGGGTGCGTGCTGAAGCAACCCACGAAGCGGCGTCGTTCGATATGCTTTCGATGAGGTACGCGCAGCGTATCTGGGGTCCATTCCCGTTTCGCTCGCCGCGTGTAGCCGTCCGGTGTTGATGTCGGTATAGGTACTTCCGCTGTGACACGACGCGCATTTCGCGGCGCCACTGAACAGCGCCTTTCCTCGGTCAGCGGACGCTCCGTCGATGCTCGAGGCAGCAGGCTTGGGAACCGCGAGGCTGAATTGATACTGGCGAAGCGCGGGAAGCTTCGACGTCACCAGGTCCGGCGTCTGGACGATGTTGATGCCGAGGCGAGAGTCGCTGAAGCTTCCTTGCGCGTGCATTTGGGTGACGGCGACGTACGCGTTCCAATAGGAGACCGGCCCTTCCGCGGTGTATGTCTCCTTATCGACCCCAAGTAGGCCATAGGCCGGCGGGATCACGAGTGGCGTGCTCTGCCCGTCTTCGTTCGTGCGCGGGTCGTACTTCCCCGGACCCCACGTTCGCAGGATCGCTTTGACCGCCGGCGAGACCGCGGGCGACAGGGCGACGATCGCGCCGGGGTTCAGCGCGGTATTTGGCCAGCCGTCGAGCCGTTTGCCGATCCCCGGCGCGAAAGAATTGTCCACCGTCGAATGGCAGAGCGCGCAGGTTATGCCGACCCGCATGAGCGTGTCACGACCGTTGACGGTTTGCACCTGGCCTTTGAGTCCGACGACGGCGTTGAGCTTGAGCAGCGTTACGGTAGTGGCCGGGCTGTTGAGATCGACTTGGCCAGCGGCCAATGCCGTGCGCACAGCGACTGGCAGGGAATCGACATCGACTCGGAGGCCGACCGAGAGGGCCGTCGCCGGACTGACCCCTGCCTGGATGACCTCGTGCATGCGGAGCGTGTCGGTCCAATACTTCTCATCGCCGAACGTGTCCCATCGGAAAATGTCCCGACCCGTAGCGACGGTCGATGAATCCAACTGCTCGATTTGTGGCGCTGTGGTGTCGCTTGAATTACACGATACGACGGCCACTCCGACGACAAACGCACTGACGACGACTGCGAGTCCGGCTCGTCCGACTTCCTTACGCATCGACAACCCCCGGTGAGACTCGGTTGCGTTACTCATCAACTAAAGTGCCAAACGCGCAATTTGTCAATGAATAATTTGACATAATGGACAAAAGATCTTGTGCCGACCTATCATATGGTATGCCGACTCCTTCGTGAGCCCGCTCATCTCACGGCCCGGCAACGAGATGGTATCGATCGATAATAGATCGCGCCTTCAACACACAACTCGTGCGTCGCAGAAGTCTGCAAGCACCTATCACCCGTCGGTCGTTCGTTGAATTGATCGCGGCGGCGGCGATCGCCCCGGCGATTCGCGCGCCGTGGATCCGAAACACGGGCGGGTTGTTCCGCGGCTTGGACGCGGATCTACCGGAGGTGACGATCGCGAAGCTCGAGGCACTGTACGCCGAGCGAAAATACACGGTCAAGCAGGTGGTCGAGTGGCATCTCGCGCGCATCGCACGCTTCGACCCGGTCTATCGCGCGATGATCCACGTTGATCGAGCGGGCGCGCTGAGGACCGCGGCGGCGCTCGACTCAGCGAAGAACACTGAGCGCGGTGCGCTATGGGGAGTGCCGGTCGTCGTCAAAGCCAACACGAGCGTGAAAGGACTCGTGACGAGCGCGGGTTGGGCCGGCTACTTGATCTCCGGCCACGAATTCACCGCGCCGCGCGATGCGCCGATCGTCGCAAAGCTGCGTCGCGCCGGAGCGGTGATTCTCGGCCAGACGAACATGCCCGATTTTGCGGCGAGTGATACGAACGTCAGTTCTGCGTTCGGGCGCACGGGGAACGCGTACGATTGGCGACGTAGTCCCGGGGGATCGTCCGGCGGAACGGTCACCGCGGTGACAGCCAACTACTGTGTTTTTGGAACGGGAACCGACACGGGCAATTCCATTCGAATGCCGGCCGCGACGAGTGGCGTGGTCGGCCTGCTGCCGACTCGCGGCTTGACGAGCATCGCCGGTATCCATCCGCTCGACTGGTTGTTGGATAATACCGGGCCGATTGCAAGAACGGTCACCGACGCGGCGACAGCGCTGTCGGTTCTCGCGGGTGAGGACCCAGGTGATTTTCGGACGGCGCGATCCGGCCAACTGGCGCAGCCAGGACCTTACACAAGGTATCTCACACCGAGCGCATTGCGTGGACGACGACTCGGCGTGCCCGCGTTCATCGTGAAGGAAGGATCGGGATCCGTCGGCGGTCCGCCGCTTCAGCCGGAAACGCGCGCGCAGTTCAATCAGGCCATCGACCAGCTTCGGCGACTTGGTGCGGAAGTGGTCGTGCAAGATACGCTGCTTCCGGACTCATTCGAGAAGCTGACCGAACGGGTCAATACGGCTCCGTACGTTAACGAGGGCCTCGAGAATTTCCTTCGTGACTTCGGGCCGCCGGAGTATCACTCAACCGCCGACTATGCTCGAGTGATTGGATCGCCGATTCCCTTGAGCCAGCGCGGCGATGCGCGCGAGGCTGCCATTCTCGAATCCGATCCGCGAGCCGATTCATTGTTCTGGCGTCCGCAGCGCGAAGCGTTGACAGAATACGACGCGACCTTCGAGCGCCTTGGCCTCGACGCGCTCGTGTATCCCGCGATCCAGATGCCGCCGAACGATGAGATTTTGGCGATGCAGAACGGGCAACGGAGCACTGGTCCGCACAGCAGCACTGCGTGGGTCAATCGAATCGGTGTGCCCGCGGTGAGCGTTCCCGGGGGGCGCTACGACAACGGTCTTCCGTTCGGCGTCGAGTTCTCCGGCCGGCGCTGGCGTGACGGCGATCTTCTCGGCTTGGCGTTCGCGTTCGAGCAAGCGACCAACTTCCGACGGCCACCGACTCTCGTCGATCACCGGTAGCGGCAGGGATTCGAGCGCTGCCTTGCCGGCTCAGAACTCCGCGCCCCGAAACGGGGCGCGACCAACGAGCAAAGGTAGCGGCAGCTACGGCGCCGCATTCTATTGATTCGCTCGCGTGGTAGACGGACGCGAGGTCACCCAGGCGGCTTGGGACTGCATGTCATCCACTCCAACGCTCGCATCCCTCATCAACTCTTCTCACCGTCTCGGCCATGAGGCGCCGCCGGTGGTCACCCAGCTCGGGTGGCGCTTTCACCACATTGGTATTCCGACGAGCGAGCCGCGGGCGCGGGAGCTCTTCTTAGCCGCGTTCGGCGTGCACATCGCGGGGTTCGCGTCGAGTCCATTTGGCATCGAATGGATGCGCTACGCGGAGGACAGTCCGCTGCATCCCGCGATCAAGTCATTGCCTCACGTGGCGTTCGAAGTCGACGATCTGGACGCGGCTCTTGCGGGACAAGAAGTCATTTCGGCGCCCGGATCGCCGTCGGAAGGCGTGCGCGCCGCCATGATCCTGGTGGACGGAGCGCCGGTAGAGCTCATCTGGTTTCGGCGAAACCAATCAGAGGTTCCGTAGGCGTGAAGGTGCTTGTCGCCCTTGCTGGCCTCTCGGCGGTTCTAACCGCGTGCATGTCTCGCGGAGCTATGCTCGACGGCTACACGCCACGGCTCTCGTTCCCGCTCGCGCGAGACGCTGACCGTATCTATATGATGGCTCGAAGCGCCGCACCTTTCTCTTCACCGTGGACCTCAGCGCCGGCTTGGGATCTTACTCGGGCCCGTATACTCGCCTGGCCGAACCGGACGTCCGAGGATTTGGTTGGCTCACGGCGGATAGTGCCGGCGTTGCCGAAGACACGATTACTCTCGTCTCGACGTTGAAGACCGCGTGGCGCACGGCGCCGAGGACCGACGGTCGCGGACAGGACTTGCTCATGATTCTGTGTCGACCGGACTTCAGCGCTCCTGATACGGTTCCGGCCCGGTTTGTCCTAACTTTCAAACGCTTCACCTTCAGCGGACAGCGCTGGGAGCTTCGCCAACGACAGACACCGGGATGCTACGAGAGCGACGAACCGTTTCCTCCGGCCAATCGGTTTCCATGAGTGCGCCCTCGCAGCGTCCAATCTCGCACCGCGAGCGTCGCGATCACGACGATGCTGAAACCGGGAACCTTCGCACGACTTTTCAACTTGATAGCCGCAACCAATGGAGCATCAAGTGAAGGTGCCCGCTGTTCACGGAATTATTGAACGCCGCCTGCTCGTCAACTATCGCGTTGCGCCCGACAGATTGGACGGCATTCTGCCCGCGCCATTTCGACCGAAGCTCGTCGGCGGCTACGCCATCGGAGGCATCTGTCTCATTCGACTTGCCGGTGTCCGACCTCGCGGAGTACCAGTTGGCGTTGGCCTTCGTTCGGAAAATGCGGCACATCGCATCGCCGTGGAATGGGACGCCGACGGTGCTACGCGCGAGGGCGTCTATATCCCACGTCGTGACTCCAGCTCCCGAATCAACGCGTTCGTCGGTGGGCGAATGTTTCCTGGTCGTCATCAGCACGCCGCGTTCACGGTGTCAGAAACACCCGACGCCTTCGACGTCGCGTTGCGGAGCGATGACGATCGCACGCACGTCGCAGTCAACGGCCGGATCGTGCGGTCGCTGCCAAACGGCTCAGTCTTTCCCACGCTCGCCGAGGCATCGGCGTTTTTTCAGGGCGGCTCAGTAGGTTATTCCGCGACGCGCCGCCGTGGCGAGTATGACGGCTTGGAGCTGCGGATCGCCGAGTGGCGCGTCGAAGCCTTGGCGGTCGACCGCGTCGTCTCGAGTTTTTCGATGATCGAAGCCGATTCCCTGAGGGCTCCGCCACGTTTGACTGCGCGCTCGTGATGCGCGGCGTACACCATTCGTGGCACACGCTGCCGACGCTCTCGTATTGCGGGATGGACAAGCCGGCGGCCTAGCATTCGCGCCATTCAGATTTGCTCATGCCTCGTGACTTCAGTGTTCGCGGCATCCGGGTGAGCGCCGGGTAATTCCCGCGTCATCGCTCGTCTTGCCAAGGCGAGCGATCCGGAAGCACAGACCGCGCAAGCAGCGCCGAATGTGGGGACAATCGCGAGTACATCTCCCCAGCCAAGGGACGCAGCTTTGGCAAAAACACCCGCTAACAGAACGCCACCCAACGCTCCCCAGGCCGCGAAGCGTGGGATCGACATTTGGTCGAATCTGCGTCGACGCTCGGTCAACGCGAGTAACGCAGAGAATAGGACTCCGCCGAAGAAGCCGAGTACGCCGAAGATGAGCGGGAATGGGGCGTCGGGGTTGAAGCCAAGCACCCAGCGCGGCAATGTGCCGACGAAGGACCAGGCAATTGCCCATGTAACGCCCATCCCGATTGCGCCGCGAATGCGTCGCAGCCACGCTCGCATGATGCCTCCGGCCGAGCGACGCCCTCTCTCCAGTCTGTCCTGCTGACAACAAGTTCTTTGTGACACAAAGTAGATCGTCGCCGGCCAGTATTCAAGCCTGGCGAGACACGCGCATCTCTTGTAAATCGTCATTCCAATGTCCATAGCGCCAACGTCAGCGATGATGCTCCAGGCGTCCGCGCCGTTCCTCCGCCGACGATCGTCGGCCGG
>JAICJQ010000265.1 GCA_025928335.1 Gemmatimonadaceae bacterium | reverse complement strand
GCACGACAATGACGCGCACGCCGGCTGCGTTGGGAGTCGTCGCGTCGTAGCGTGCACGCGCTCGCGAGCCCGCGACCTCCTTCTCCAGCTTCTTGCGTACCGCCTCTGCGTCCTTGAGTCGCTCCGATTGCGTCGACACGAGAGACGCCACGTCGTCAACCGCCGAAGAGAGCGACGCCGCGATTTGTGTCAGCGACTCGAAATCGCGCCGCGCTCGTCGCACCGCTCGCTGGCCGCAAACAAACTCGACGCGCGACGTCTTCCGTACACGCTCGACCGATCGCAGGAGAATCGCGCCGATCTCCGCCGTCGAGCGCACGTGCGTGCCGCCACACGCGCTGCGATCCAACTCGGCGATCGATACGATGCGCAGTTGCCCGGAGCGATCCGATGCCTTGCGCAGTCCGATGGCGCTCTCCGCGTCCTCGAAACTCACGGTCACGGGACGCGCCTCGGCGACGATCTCGTTGGCGCGTGCCTCGGCGGCAACCATCTGGCTGCGTGTGATCATCTCGGCGTCGAGATCGAGCGTCGAATAGTCGGGGCCAAAGTGAACGCTTACCGTCTTCGCCGCGAACAAATCCTCGAAGACCGCCGATAGGAGGTGTTGGCCGGTGTGCTGTTGCATGTGGTCGAAACGTCGCGTCCAATCGATGCGCCCCGGAATGCGCATGTCGTCATTCACACGCAGAGGCGCTTCGAGCACGTGCGCGATGCGTTCGCCTTCGTCGACGACGTCGATCACGCGCGAGCCGCCGAGAGTGCCGAGGTCGTGCGGCTGTCCGCCGGACGTCGGATAGAACGCGGTCTCCTCGAGATACACGCGCGTTCCATCGTTCGCGCGCTCGGCGACGGCGGAGGAGAATTCAGTGCGATAGGAATCGCTGTAGTAGAGACGGTTCGTCATGAAGGATGCACGGTGGTCACAATCCGAAGCCGAAATCCAAGCTCATGAACCACGGTTTGCTCGACGGGCCGCTCATCGCGTGGAACATGCCGACGCGCGGTCCGACGAAGACGATCGGCCAGAGAGAAATCTCCAGGCCGCCGTAGGTGGTGTTCTCTCTCGCTGCCCACGGATCGTCCCAGGTGCGGAGCGCCGTGGCGGCGATGCCGATACCGGAGCCGAAATTACCGCGGCGGTAGTCGAGAAAGGCGAGCGAAGCACGAGCGGCGCTGAGCCCGGGTTCCGCAACCAGCGCGATCAACCGGGAATGATCGGTGCCGTTGCGCTGCCACGATTCGCCGAGGACGACGCCCAAAGCCGCCGAAGCCTTTTGCGGACTGCCGAAATGCACGCCGAACCCTGGCGAGAATCGCGTGTGGATCACCGTGTCCTCCGGAGCGCAGCCGCGGCAACGCTGGGCAGTCGCCCGACCGGCAAGTGTGGACAGGACGAGCGTGGCGAATGCGAGGTGTTGGCGCATTGTACGAGGTCTCCACCGCAGCCCGGTGCAACATTGGGCAATGTACGTCTTCCCCGTCATGGCCGGCTGCACGGAACCACGACCTGCCGTTCACGGAAGCGGACGGCGCGCCGGTCGAAGCGCATGCGCGCGAGATCCACAGGCTGCGTCACCGCCGCGGCGACCGGACATCCCGGCGCCGGCTGGGATCTACGAACCAGGATCTCAATACCCGCCGAATCCTGTTGTGCTCCCTCGATCACCACATCGTGTCCCGCGGTTGGACGTGTTCCCAGCGCCGCGACGACAATCATCTCCTGCTGGAAGTCGACGGTGGGAACGGGAGGCGCGGGAATGAACGGACGGTTGACGCGCTGCCACAGCTCCTGCCACGCGCTGCTGTCGCGGACGACGACGAGCGCCGAGTCGGCGAGCCCGCTGTAGCTGGTGAATGCCGTTGGGCCGTCGCGCAGTCGCGTAAGCGCCACACTGGCCCGCGACGAATCGTGCTGCGCCGCGGCGTATCCGGCGTGGCAGACGATCGCCGCACCGAGCAAGAGCGTGTGGTTACCCCGCACCGCCGGCCGATCCCGCGCGGCTCGCATCTCCGAAACGAGGCCAGTGTGTTCGTGGAACGCCGCGCACGCCGACCGCCAGCACCACACACGAGATCAATCCAATCGTCGCCAGCTCGATGAGCAAATCCCGACTCGCGATGATCGCCGCCGTGCGCTTGGTCTCGACGTCCAGGCCAATGCGAAGGAGCGAAATGGATTGGCGCGGTTCGAGAGTCTTATCGCCGCGTTCAACGGACGCGATGAACGCCTCGCGCTCCTTTTCCGTGTCGCTCACGCCGGCGAGGACGTGCAGCTGCACCGCCGCGTACACGATTCCGGCGACCACAAGGACAAGCACGATTGTCGGCGCGATCAGAAGAAGTTTTCGGTCGAGGCGCACTCATGTAATTAAGCACAAGTGAACCTCGGGGGGAGCGAAAAGCCGGACGGGCGCGGTGCTGCAGCCCACCCCATTCGTCACGAGCAGCCTCTTCGGATGGTCGCCGTCCAACGTGAATAGCCCGCTCGCGTATCGCCGGTTGAGATCACCGCCCGACATCACGATGGGCGTCCCCCACGGAAGCACGATCTGTCCACCGTGGGTGTGTCCGCAGAGCGCGAGATCGAACGCGCGGTCACCGATGGCGCGCAGCGCCTCCGGCGAGTGCATGAGAACGATCCGAGTGCCTGTCGTCCCGTCGATCGCGAGCTCGGGGCGCGGATTGCCGCGCGCGGCGTCGGACACGCCGCAGATCGTGACGTCGTCGAAGGGCGCCGGCAGACGGCACGGTTCGTTATCGAGCACGCGAACATCCGCGTCGGCAAGCGCGCGAAGCACCCGTGCCCGGTCGGCGCGCAGATCGTGGTTGCCGAGGACGGCGATCTTGCCGAGCGGCGCGGGGATCGCCGCGAGCAGTGGGGCGAGGCGGTCGATGTACGACGCGCGGACCGAGACGAAGTCGCCGCCGAGGAGCACGAGATCCGGCGCGAAGGCACGGAGTGCACGACATGCGTCGGCCAGCAGTCGTTCGTCGGTCGTGGCACCGGCGTGAAAATCGGCGGCGAATGCGACGCGGAGCGTCGGACGTACTGCATCACGCGCCAGTCGTCCGAGGTCGAAGCGGTGCGTTCGAGAACGCAGACGCCCTTGCAGTCCAAGCTCATAGGCCACCTTGGCGGCCCAGCTCCCGGGGCGAATCAGCGCATCGATCGCGAACTCGAGTGTGCGACGGCTGCGCTCCACGCGACGGTCGCGAGCCCGGACGGGCGGGTCCGCGATCGTATCTTCCGTCATTCCGCGGCTTCGTCGCCCGCGTCGGTCTCCGGCTTGGCCG
>JAICJQ010000069.1 GCA_025928335.1 Gemmatimonadaceae bacterium | reverse complement strand
GCTGCACTCCGGACAGATCATTCTCCTCTCGAAGATGCACGCGCCGGGTGCCGTGCGCTTTTACGATGACGCCGGTGGATTGGCGCGTCCGCTCTGGCCCGATCTGTCCCGAACGCCGATCCCGGCCGATCAGATCCTATGATCTCGCGGCGATCGATCGGCAGTGTCGCAACGTTCGCGATCTTCGCCACCGGACACGCTCAGGCGCAGCAACCGGTCGTTGCGAGCCAGGCGCAGGTCGCCGAGCGACAGCGCGCGGCGGACAGCGCGCTCCGAAATGACTGGGCGAATCTGCACCGCTACCGCAATGCAAATGCGCAGCTCGCGGCCCCGGCGGCGGGAGCACAGCGCGTCGTGTTCATGGGCAACTCGATCACCGAAGCCTGGGCGCCGTATTTTGCGGACGAATTTCCCGGCAAGCCGTACGTTGGCCGTGGAATCAGTGGACAGACGACGCCGCAACTGCTCGTGCGCTTTCGACAAGACGTCGTCGCGCTGAAGCCCGCCGTCGTTGTCATCCTCGCTGGAACAAACGACATCGCCGGCAACACCGGTCCGTCGTCACTCGAGATGATCGAGGACAATCTTGCGTCGATGACCGAGATCGCCCAGGCGAATCACATTCGCGTCGTGCTCTGCTCGGTGCTGCCGGTGTTCGACTATCCCTGGAAGCGCGGGATCGAGCCGGCGGCGAAGATCGTGGAGCTCAACGGGTGGATCAAAGCCTACGCCGCGCAGGTCGGCGCCACGTACGTCGACTTTCACTCCGCGATGGCCGACGAGCGGCAAGGCATGAAGGCCAGCCTCGCGCGCGACGGAGTCCACCCGACGGAAGCCGGCTACAGGATCATGGCGCCGATCGTGGAACGCGGTATCGCCGAGGCGCTGCGAAAGCGCTGACTGCTCAGGGGAGGTTCAGGCGCTCCACCAGCGCGTGAAATCTCGGATGTGATCGCACCGGGTCCATCAGTGGATTGACCCTGAGGTAGGCGACCCAGCCGCGGCGGTCGTCCAGCGCGCGCTCGGCCCAGTCGAGCGTTCGGTCGAGATTCCCCAGGCCGACGTGAATCGTCGCAAAGGCGACGGGGGAGACGTATCCCACCTTCGCGTGCGCCTCCAGACTCTCCAGAATCGACTCCGCTTCGTCGCGCTCACCCGCGATCGCCAACGCATACCCGAGCGACGCCTGGGTGTACGTGCCGGCGCCAGGCATGGTACACGCCTCTCGGAGAACCCGCGCGGCGTCGGCCAATTTTCCCTCCGCGGCGAGGGCGATGCCAAGCACTCGGAAATTTTCCTCCGCGTTTGGATTCATCGCGATGGCGCGCTCGAGATGAAAGCGCGTTTGATCGTAGCGCCGCGCGTAGTAGTATGCCCAGCCGAGTGACCGCCGCGCCGATACGGAGCCGCCATCCAGCTCGACGGCGGTGTGAGCTTCGACGAGCGACTCTCCCGTTGCCCCCAGCGCGCACAACAGGAAGGCGTACCACTGATGCGCGGATGCGTAGCGCGGATTCAACTCGATCGAGCGTCGGAACAAGCGGCCGGCTTCGATCCAATCCCAATCGTAGATGAATCGACACCACGCGAGCGACGCATGCGCCTCGGCGAGCGAGTCGTCGAGCTCGATCGCGCGTAGCGCGTATTTCTTGGCGTGCGCCAAGCCCTCGTCAACTGGGACGCTGCGGTAGTCGACGAAGAGCGCGTACGAGTCGGCAAGACCGCTGTAGGCGAGCGCGTACGTCGGATCGGCCGCGATCGCCTGCTCGAAGTACTTGATGCCCGCGGCGACGCCCTCCTGGTTGCGGCGATTCCACTCGTAGCGGCCCTTGAGATACAGTCCGTACGCGCGGACGTTGTCGGTGTAGTGCCGAACCGGCGCGGACCCAATGTCGGCGAACCAGGTGGCGCGGAGCGTGTCGACGATCGTGCGCGCAATCTCGTCCTGGATCGCGAAGACGTCGTCGAGGCGACGGTCGTATCGCTGCGACCACAGAAGACGGCCGTCGTCGGTCGAGGTGAGCTGTGCGGTGACGCGCAGCCGATTCCCGGCACGACGTACCGTGCCCTCGAGGACAACCGACGCGCCGAGCAGCGTGCCGATCGTGCGGATGTCCTGAAGCTTGCCCTTGAGCGCGAAGACGGACGTGCGCGATGCGACGCGAATGCCGGCTACCTTGGCGAGGGCGTCGATCAACTCGTCGGTGAGGCCGTCACTGAGGTATTCGTTGTCCGGGTCCGGGCTTGCGTTCACGAACGGAAGCACGGCGATGCTGCGCGTCAACGTCGGCAGGCCGTGCGCGCGGGCCGTCGCGGGGGCGCGTAGCGCGCCGGTGAACTCCTCGATCGTCGCAAAGCGTTGCGCAGGATCGGCCGAGAGCGCTTTGGCCAATGCGTCGTCGACCGACGGATCCACCTCGGGTCGCAAGGAACGAATGCGGCGCGCGACTTCAGTGATCTGCTTCGCCATCGTCGCGCGCGCGTTCGCGCCGCGATGTGGCGCCTCGCCGCTCAACATCTCGAAGAGCACGCAGCCCAGGCTGTAGATGTCCGTCCGCGCGTCGAGCTCCGGCTCACCGGATGCCTGCTCGGGGCTCATGTACTCCGGCGTGCCGACGACGATGCCGGCGCCGGTCACCGCGTGGTGCGGATCGGAAGGCGACGACGCGCGCGCGATGCCGAAATCCGTGAGCAGCGCATGTCCGTCGGCGAAGAGAATGTTCTCCGGCTTGACGTCGCGATGGACGACGCCGGCGCGGTGGGCAAAGTCGAGGGCATCGCCAACCTCGCGAGCGATGCGCAGCGCTTCGCGGACGGCCAGGCGCCCTTCGCGCTTCAGTCGATCCCGCAGCGATCCACCCGGGATATACGCCGACACGTAGTACAGCATGCCGTCCACCTCGCCGGAGTCGATCAGCGGCACGAGGTGCGGATGCGACAAGCGTGCGGCGAAGGCGATCTCGCGCTGGAACCGTTCGACGCCAATCGTCGCCAGCAGCTCGGGACGGAGAATTTTGACCGCCACCTGCCGGCCGTGCTTTCGCTCCTCGGCAAGGTAAACGGTCGCCATGCCGCCCGAGCCGATCTCCCCTTCGATCACGTAGCGATCGGCGAGAACGGCTTGGGGGAGCAGATCGGCCCGGCGCACCGCATTTCGCGGGGCCGTCGGGTGGGTGGGCATGATGTAGGATAATCCGCCGACGGTGGGCACTCCATCCTCTCACGGCTTTGGGGAAAAGTCGTACGGGAGGGCCAGGTAAGAGCCGATCCCGCCGGGCGGCCGGCGGCGGCAGCTTGCAAATAAACCCGTCGAGAGGTCAGAATGTCCCTGCCGATTTCTCCTGGCCGCTTCGCGGCCGTCTGGGCCGTCATGGCCGTGGCGATGACCGCGAACGGCATCATGCGCGAGCTCGTGCTCAAGCAGATGCTCAACGCCGGAAACGCCGACGCCCTGAGCGCACTTCTCGGCGTCGCGCTGATCGCCGTGATCACGTCAATCGGCTTTCGCGCCATCGGTGACGCCACCGCAATGGAACTGCTGACGTTGAGCGTGGCACTGGTCGCCGCGACCGTGGTGTTCGAAACGGTGCTTGGACGTGTCGTGGATCACAAGTCGTGGTCCGATTTGCTTGCGCACTATGACCTGCTACACGGCGAGCTCTGGCCGTTGGTCCTCCTATGGCTCGCTCTCACTCCCTTCGTTTGGGCGCGGTGGGCGCGATGGGCCTAGACGACACTCCCGGCATAGCGGACATTGGTGCGACTCTCAGCCCAAGGACTGCGATGCGCCGTAATCAGCTCATTGCCGCCGCCGGTGTGATGGCCGCGGCCGTCGCGTGCGCCGGCTTGTCACCGTCGTCGAGCGCGGCCCCGTCGGCAGCGATCCGCGGCACGCTCGCTCGGGTGTACTACTGGCGCGCGAAGCCCGGCAAGCTCGCGGAATACACCGATTACGTGACCAGGATTGCCGAGCCGATCGACCACGAGGCGCAGCGCCGCGGCGCGTTCTTGTCGGTCACGACGTTTGTGTCTCGGGACACGACGACTCCGTGGACACACATGCGTGTGTTCGTCTTGCGTGACTCAGCGCAACTCGCGGGACTGTCCGCGGCGCTCGATGCGGCGGGCGTCGCGTTGGAGCCGGACAGCGTCAAACGGCGTCAGCGCGGCCAGTACGGCGCGACGCTACGTGACGCGGTCGGGAGTGGGACGTACGAGATCTTGCCTTAGCTCCGTCTCGTACTGGCGTGACGGCGTCGCGCTGGAAGGGCCGCGGGCTAACGCTGATACTCGCGGGCTAACGCGGGCTAACGAGGGCTTCGGGCTGGCTCCGTCCCGCTCCGAGCCGGGATTTTTCGGGCGACCTCAGGATGCCTCTCTCGCCGAAGCGTCCGGAGGTTGTTCAACAAAAAATCTGAACGTTCGCCGCTCGCGTGGCCGCTCAGGGTGCGCTTTGGCTTCCCGACACCGCGTTAGCCCGCGCGTGTCGGCGTTCGTCCGCGGCTTTTCTGCCGCGAGGCCGTCACGCGCGTTCCAAGCCAGTGCACGCGCCCAGCCTATTTCACGAGCTCGAGCGCCCGCTCCGATGCCGCGGTGGCGAGCCATGCACGATACCGCGGCTCACGTCCGTGCACGACATCGAAGAACGTCTTTTGGATGTGCTTCGTGAGCTGGCCGGGCTTGCCATCGCTGATCTTGCGACCGTCGACTTCCGTGATGGGCATGATCTCGACCGCCGTGCCCGAGAAGAACATCTCGTCCGCGTTCTCGATGTCGCCCATCGACATCGGCCGGATCGCCACCGTGACGCCGAGGTCGCGCGCGATTTGAAGCACACTGTCGCGCGTGATGCCCATGACGATCGACGCGTCGATGTCGTTGGTGATCAACGTCCCGTCGCGAACGATGAAGAGGTTCGCGCCCGAGCCCTCGGCGACGTCACCCTTGGAGTTGAGCATGATGGCGTCGTCGTAGCCGCGGCGAATCGCTTCCTGGACGGCGCGCACGGAGTTCGTGTAGTGGCCGCCGCATTTCACGTACGCCGGCAGTGTCAGCGAATCTATCCGGCGGACGGTGGACACCGTCACGCGCACTCCACGGTCCGCGTCGCTCGCGAAGTACATCCGCCCAGGAACGGCGATGATCGCCACGCTCACCGGGCATTCTTTCGGCCAGACCGCGAAACTGTGTGAATCAAAGAATGCTAACGGGCGAAGATACGCCGCCTCGAGACCGTTCATGCGAATCACTTCCAGCGACGCGTTCGAGAGCTGTTCGACGCTGTAGGGAATCTCGAGCTCGTACGCGGTCGCCGATGCCTTGAAGCGATGCATGTGCGCGTCGAGGCGGAAGATCGCCGGACCGTCGGGCGTCGGATACGCGCGCATGCCCTCGAAGACGCCCGTACCGTACTGCAGCGCGTGGGCGCTGACGTGTACCTGGGCGGAATCCCACGGCGTGAGATCGCCGTTCATCCAGATGAATTCAGTCTTCGTAAAGGGGGGCATGGAGTCTCCGGGGCCTGATGGCCTTGCTGGTCGGAGAGAGTATGCCGCGTGGGGCAGCCGGACAGCAAGACACGACCACTGGTAAGTTTCCGTTCGACGAACGAAGCTTCGCCACCGGCCGCCGTCTCCTTCCGCGCCACCGCCTTCGCGCCATGCGACGAATCCTCGAATGGATCGCCATCAGCCTCGGCAGCATCGCCGGCATGGTCGTCGTCGGCATTGTCGCCCTGTTTCTGATCGGCAGAGCGAAGGTGACGGACTCCGCTGATTTCGCGGTGCGCCCGCCGCTCATTCCATCGGACCGCGCCTCGATTGCCCGCGGGCGGCACCTCGCCGAGGCCGTCACGCTGTGCACTCAGTGCCACCAAAACGGCCTCAGGGGACGCGACATGGGTCTTCCGCCGCTCGTCGCCACCCTCGTTGCGCCGAATCTGACGTCAGGCGAGGGAGGCGTGGGCGGCGATTACACGTCGGCTGACTGGGACCGAGCGATCCGACATGGTGTCGCGAAGGACGGACGCAAGCTCGTCGTCATGCCGTCCGACGCGTATGCTCAGATGACGGACAAGGACTTCGCCGACCTCGTCGCGTTCCTCAATGCGCTCACGCCGGTCGATAACGAGCTGCCTCGAAGCAAGCTCGGGCTACTCGGCGGCGCACTCATTGGGGCGCGGCTATATCCGCTTCCCGCGGACGCCATCAAACACGAGGACGTCGGCCTGAACGTCTTCGATGCCGGCGTCTCCGCCGAATTCGGATCGTATCTCGCGACGATCGGCACCTGTCGCGGTTGCCACGGCGCCGAGCTTCGCGGCAGGCCGGAGGAAATTGGCAGGCCGTGGGCGCCGAGCCTCGTCGACAGTACTCGGAACTGGTCGGCCGAAGATTTCCGGAAGACAATTCGGACCGGTCGAACTCCTCAGGGACGACCACTCGATGCCCAGAGGATGCCCTGGCCGCGTCTCGCCAACCTCACCGACGACGAGTTGAACGCCGTCTACGAATACGTTCGCTCGATCGTCTCGCCCTGACAGGGCTCCGGGCTACACGTCGCAGATCTGAAACGCCTGCTTGAGGGACGAAAGCGGATCGCGCTTCGGCACGAATTCCTGCCCGACGAATCCCGTGAAGCCCGTATCAGCGATCGCCTGCATGACGCGCCGATAATTCAGCTCCTGGGTCTCGTCAATCTCGGCGCGGCCGGGAACGCCGCCGGTGTGATAGTGCGCGATGTGCTGTGAGTTCGCCCGAATCGTCGCAACGACATCGCCTTCCATGATCTGCATGTGATAGATGTCGTACAGGAGCTTGAGCCGCGGTGATGCGACACCCTTCACGACTTCCACCGCCCACGCGGTGTGATCGGCGTGGTAGTCCTTATGATCGACCTTGCTGTTCAGCATCTCGAGGCAGAGCGTGACGCCGTGCTTCTCCGCCGTCGGTGCAACGCGCTTCAGCCCCGCAATGCAATTGGCGATCCCTTCACTGTCGGACATGCCCGCGCGGTTCCCACTGAACACCACGATGTTCGGAATCCCGGCCGCGGCGACGAGTGGAATCATCCGCTCGGCGTCGGCGACGAGCTTGTCGTGGTTGTCGACGCGGTTGAAGCCCACCGGAATCGATCCGAACCCGTTCGCCATCGCGCACTGGAGTCCGTGCTTCTTCGGCGTCGCCCAATCCGGTTCGCTCAACAACTCCACCGAACTGTACCCGATCTCCTTCGCCGCCTGGCACAAATCGTCGAGCGGAATACGCCCATAGCACCATCGGGACACGGATTGCTTCAAACGACCGGCGACTCGGCGACTCGGCGACCCGGCGACTCGGCGGACTGCCGATAGACTGGCGCGTCCGCCGGCTGACACCGCGACAAGCGTGACGATCGCGTCGCGACGTGTGACCTTGTCGCTCACAGTTCTCGCCGCTTCATCATCGCCACCGTGTTCGCTACGGCGCGCGCTGTCAGCGCCATGTAGGTGATGCTCGGATTCTGACATGCCGAGCTGGCCATGCACGCCCCGTCCGTGATGAAAAGGTTCTTCACGTCCCACGCTTGGTTCCAACGGTTGAGTACTCCGTCCTTCGCCGTGAGGCTCATGCGCGCGCCGCCCATCTCGTGAATGCAATGACCGGGCGGGTTGTTCGAGCCGTGCGTCCGGATGTTCGTGCAGCCGGCCGCGTCGAGCATCTCGGCCATGGCCGTTTTCATGTCCTGATCCATCGCGAGCTCATTCTCGCGCCAACGGACATCCATGCGCGCTGCGGGAATTCCCCATTTGTCTTTCGTCGTCGGATCGAGCGTGACCGTATTGTTCTCATTCGGCAAAGTCTCGCCCCAGCCTGACGCCGACAGCGACCATGGACCGAGCTCGTTGATCAGCGAATCCTTGAACGCGGCGCCGTAGCCCGCCATGCTGCCGCCGCGCCCCCAACCGCCGCGCCCCGATCCACCCTGCATGCCATAGCCCCGCAAAAAATCCGGATGCTCGGTCTTTACGTTGCGGAATCGCGCGATGTAGATGCCGTTCGGCCGCCGGCCAATCGTCCGCTTGTCGGTGAACCCTGGAACCGTCCCCGACGCGCCCGAGCCGTAGTGATGATCCATCACGTACTTCCCAAGCGTGCCGCTCGAGTTCGCGAGGCCGTCGGGGAAGCGCGTGCTCTTCGAATTCAGCAGCAGGCGAACCGACTCGATCGTTGACGCGCAGAGGAACACGACCCGCGCCGTGTACTCACGCGCTTCCATCGTGTTCGCGTCGATCACGCGAACGCCGCTCGCTCGGCCGCGCGTCGGATCGTAAATCACCTCGGCAACGACACTATTCGGCCGCAGGGTGAGGTTGCCCGTCTTCTGCGCCGCGGGAAGCGTCGAGCCAAGGCTCGTGAAATACGAATGCGTGATGCAGCCGCGCTCGCACGGGCCGCAGTAGTGGCAGGCGAGGCGGCCGTTGTGGTTTGTCGTGAGGATCGCCGCGCGCCCAATCGTCATCACGCGCTCACCGCCGAACGACTTGAGGATCTTGCCACGCGCGTCCGTCTCGACGGCCGTCATCTGCATCGCCGGCAGGAACTCACCGTCGGGAAGTTGCGACAACCCTTCGTTCGCGCCGGTGATTCCGATGAAGCGCTCGACGTGCGAGTACCACGGTGCGATGTCCTTGTAACGGATAGGCCAATCCGTTCCATGACCGTCCTTCGCGTTCGCCCCGAAATCGAGATCGCTCCAACGGTAGACCTGCCGTCCCCAGGTAATCGATCGACCGCCAACCTGACGACCTCTGAACCACTTGAAGGGAGCGTCGTCGGGCGTTGTATACGGATTCTCGTTGTCGTTCACGAAAAACTTGTGGCCGACCTCATCGCAGGCGTAGCAGCCCCGCTGCACGGGATGGTCGCGCTCGAGGGCTTTTCGGTCGCCGAAGCCGCGAAAATGCATCGCCCACGGCTGCACGTGTTCGACGTAATCGGTGTTTGGATCGACCGGCCCTCCCGCCTCGAGGACAAGGGTCTTGAGGCCGTGCTCCGTGAGCTCCTTCGCCGCCCAGCCGCCGCTGATCCCGGAGCCGACGACGATCGCGTCGAAGTCCGTCGGTTCACGCATGACGGTACTCTCCCGGGGGCATGCTGGTTCGAATCGGCATCGGCGCTGAGCCTTCGAAACGACCAGGCATCACCTCAAACTTGAGCACGTCTTTCATGACTGGCTCGCTCGTGAAGTAGCCGTGAATGATCAGCGCCTTGAGTCGCCAGTATGTTCGCGCCGGGTCGGCGCGCCGGTTGCTCTCCGATTCGATCGACTCGATCACCGACGCGCGAGCCGACGGCGCGAGTTGCGCGAACGCGTCGCCGCCCGTGGTTTTGGCGCGGGCTTCGATCGCATCGAGACCGGCGAGAAACGCGGCGCGGTCCTCGTCGGTGTCGTTTTCCGAGACGATGACGTTCACGAACGCCGGCACGCCGACGTCAGTCGCGCTCGGAGTGTCAGACCGGGGCAGGATCGTGTCGGCGATCGCGCCGATGAGCGCGAGTTGCTCTTCCGAGAGTCCGCCGATGACCGCACCGCCGCGCGCAATGCGCGACCAGACCGCAAGCGCGTCGCGCGGCGCGAGGAAGGAGAGTGCCGTCGCCGCTCCCGCGGCGCGCAGAAGATCACGACGTTCCATAGTCCGCTCCTTCTCGGGCTTCCAGCGATTCTCGCCACCGCTCGAGCGCGGCGACCCGCGTCTCGAGCGGGCCGTTATCCGGCGACGCGATTACCGGCGTCGTCGACGGCGTCGTCGAGGGCTGCGATCCAACCCTAGACCCGGTTACCGCGGTCACCGCCGCGAGCGTGGTTCCAGGCGGCTTGACCCGCCCGAGCCCGGCGAGCGCGAACACCCCTCGGCCGAATGGTCCGAGCCACACCACTCTGAACAGCCGCTCGGGCAGCGCCATCTTGAACGGGCTGCGAAGCAAGAGCGGCAGGCTGAAGCCGATCATCATCACACCCACGACGACGAGCGCCACGCCGGTTCTGCCGATAGCAAATTGTCCCGGCGCGTCGGCCACCGGCACCCGGAGCCGGCGAGCCTCCCAGATCAAGGCGATGCCGCCGGCCAGCAGAAGGGTCGCCCATCGGAGCGCGCGCTGCCGCGCGCGTCGTACGAGCGGGTCGGCACGGAGCTCGTCACGTCGCGCCTGACGTTCAGCTACCACGGCGCTGAGGCCGCGGATCAACTCGGCACTCGCAAATCCGCCCATGCGAAGGCGCCGCGCCTCACGCACGGTCTGTGTGGCGATCGTGATCATGACTCCCATCAAGGCGAACGGCGGCAGCATTTCGTCGACGCTGTCGGGCTTCGCGCTGCGGAACATGAACAAGATCATGAACGAGCCGAGAATGGTGATTAGCGAAAGCTTCCCGAGCTCCTGTCCGAACAATCGAATCGCCGTGGGAATTTCCGGCGCCGCGAGTTGCGCGGCGTCGAGCGCCTCGACCAATCCTTCGGCGTTGGCGAACCGCGCGTTCGGATCCTTGGCGACGCAGCGGTCGATCGCTTCGCCGAGCGCGGGCGGCAGATCCGGGCGACGCGATTTCATCGGCGGCAGCACGTCGGCGATCTGCCGCGCGAGGATCTTACCGGTTGTGTCGCCGCTCACCGCGGGAGCTCCCGTGAGCGCGAAGTACGCGGTCAGCCCGAGCGAATACAGATCGCTCCGTCCATCGACGTGGTCGCCAGTCGCCTGCTCGGGACTCATGTATTCCGGTGTCCCGACGACTTCTCCAACCCGCGTCAGTCCGCCGCGCGTGCCGCTGACCGCCGGCGCCGACTCGATGACGCGCGCGATGCCGAAGTCCATGACGAGTGCGCGGCCTGTCGCGCGCTCGATCATGATGTTGTCCGGTTTGATGTCGCGATGGACGACGCCGCGGCCATGCGCGTAGGCGAGCGCGTAGCCTGTGTCCTGGAGCAACCGCACCGTTTCCCGAATGCTCAGCGGACCGGCGCGTCGCACACGGTCGGCGACACTTTCGCCTTCCACAAAGGCCATCGCATACGCGAGAAAATCCTCGGCGTCCTCGACCGCGTACACTGGGACGATGTTCGGGTGAGAGAAGCTCGCCGCGGTCCGCGTCTCGCGAAGGAAGCGGTCGCGCAGCAGGCCACGGCTCGCGTACTCCGTCGGAAGCACCTTGAGCGCCACGGGGCGGTCGAGCTTCACGTCCCGAGCGAGATACACGGCGCCCATTCCGCCACGACCGAGCTCTCGCTCGATGACGTACCGCCCACCCAACCGCGCGCGAACCTGCTCGAGCTCATTCTGCATGCTGGCTGATAATGCGGTATGTTCACGCGCCCTTCAACCCATTCGCCGATGTCTTTCCTCCGCGTTCGCAAGCAGCTGGTCGCTCTCGTCGTCGTCCTCGGGGCCGCTCCCGTGGCCGCTCAAGCACCATCGAGCGATCCGACGGCGGCACTTCTGCAGGAGCTGATTCGCGCCAACAGCTCCAACCCGCCCGGAAACGAGAGACGCGTCGCCGAGGTGCTGCTGTCGCATTTCCGCACGCTCGGTATCGACGCGAAAATCATCCCGACGCCCGATTCGACCAAGGGGGTGTTCATCGCGCGGATCAAGGGCGACGGGTCCAAGCGTCCCGTCCTGATCGCGGCGCACGAGGACGTCGTCGGCGTGGAGCGGGAGAAGTGGTCGGTGGATCCGTTCGCCGGGATCGAGAAGGACGGCCACATCTATGGCCGAGGGGCGGTCGACTTCAAAGGCGGGATGGCAGTATTCGCGCGGGCCGTGATGATGCTCGCCGAGCAAAAAATTCCTTTGGCGCGCGACGTCATCTTCCTCGGCGAAGCGGACGAGGAGGGCGGCGGCGGGTACAGCACCGCGTGGCTGGCGCGCGAGCACTGGGACGAGATCGACGCCGAGTTCGCGCTGAACGAAGGCGGCTGGATCATGAAGGCGCCCGACGGGCATGTGCGTTACGTGAGCATCTCGACCGCTGACAAGCTCTCGCTTCCGCTCAAAGTGACGGCACATGGCACGTCGACGCACGCATCGATGCCGCGCCCCGACAACGCGATTTTCGGGCTGTCGCGCGCGATGGCGAAGATCTCGGAGTACGAAACGCCACTCACGATCACGCCCGAGCAGCGACAGTTCTTCCTGACGTTGGCGAAGACGAGTAAGCCGCCGATGTCCAATTACTATCGTGACCTCGTCGGCGACGATCTGCAGAAGGCAAAAGCAGCAGACGCGATCGTATCGAAGGACCCGCTGATGCACTCGCTCGTCCGCAACACGATCGCGCCGACGCTGATCAATGGCGGTTTCCGGGTGAACGTGATTCCCGGCTCGGCCGAAGCGACGATCAATTTGCGCATGATCCCGGGCAGCGATCCGGCGCAGCTCATTGCAACGCTCAAGCAGGTTGTCGCGGACACGGGGATCCAGTTCTCGCTCAACTCGCCGACGTATGCGCGCAACGCCCCGTCACCGACGACGACCGATCTCTATCGCGCGCTGGAGAAGTCGGCGAAAGCGGTGTTCCCGGGCGTCGAGGTCACGCCCTATCTCTTCCAGGCCGGGACCGATGCCGGCGCCTGGCGGTCGAAGGGCGTGCCGGTGTACGGCATCTATCCGTACCCGATCGACGACGACGAGCTGTCGCGCATGCACGGCAACGACGAGAAAGTCTCGATCGCGTCGCTCAAGCAGGGAACGGACCTGATCTACCGCACGCTCGTGGAGGTCGCCGGGAAGCGCTGACTAGGCGTCGCTTCCGATTCGCTCCGGCGCCTCACGTTCGCGGCTCGAGGCCAAGGAGCGTTGCGCGAACTTGAGCGACCCGCCGGCGGCGACCGCGCCCAGGACTCCCGTCCAGAGACTGTCGTCGAGGACGAGGTGCCAGGGAATGAAATGGCCGTCGGTGAGGAAGTTCATCGTCTGAAGAAACAGCGGGACGACGACCGCGGTGATCGCGCCGCCGGCGAGTCCGAATTTCACCCAGTTGATCTCGGCCAGCCGCCGACCGCGATACGCGACTCCAACAATGGTCGAGAAGACCGCCCTTGCCACGAATCCGATGATTCCGAATCGCGCCGCGAGTCCCAGTCCGTTGTGCCACGAAACGGAGTCCGGCACGACGCCAGTGAGTTTCAAGACGGTGAATAACGCCGTGGGAACGGCCGCCCATCCGGCTGCCCAAATCACCGCATGACGAACTACCGCGCGGATCCTTCTCATGCTGCCACCACAGCGACGCCCTCCGGGGCTTTTCGCAATTCTGTCGTGTACTTTATGACGCAAAGTACAAGTCCGCGCGGCTCGTCGCAAGCGACACGTTCGCCGAGCCGCCGATGATCGTCGTCGGCTTCGCGCTCGCTGCGGTCATCGGTCTGTCGCTGGGACTCCTTGGCGGTGGCGGGTCGACGCTCACGGTGCCGGTCTTCGTCTACGTGCTCGGCTACGATCCCAAGCTCGCGATCGCGATGAGCCTGCCCGTGGTCGGCCTCACGAGCCTGCTCGGCGCCATGGCCCATTGGCGTGCCGGGAACGTCCGACTCGGGACGGCCGCGTTGTTCGGCGGCGCCGCGATGATTTCGGCGTATGCGGGTGCGCGACTGTCGCACCTTCTCACCGGTGCGGTGCAGCTCGCCTTGCTCGCGGTGATCATGGTAGCGGCGGCCGTGTCGATGTTCCTGAACGCGCGCCGTTCATCCTCGTCCGCGCCACGCGAGCATACTGCTTCCCTTCAGCTCCTCATTCCGGTGGCCCTTGTCGTCGGCCTCATCACCGGAGTCGTCGGGGTGGGCGGCGGATTTCTCATCGTGCCGGCGCTTGTCCTCCTCGGCGGCATCGCGATGAAGCAGGCGGTCGGAACCTCACTGCTCGTCATCGCGATGAACTGCGCGTCCGGTTTCGCCGGCTACATCGGGCGCGTGGCAATCCCGTGGGCGTTCGTCCTGTCGTTCATCGCCGTGGCGGCGATCGGAATTCTCGTCGGCACGTCATTGGCGCGACGCGTGCCGCAGCGGGTGCTCAAGCAGGCGTTCGCCGTCTTTCTGGTCGTGATGGGGACGCTGATTCTGTTCCAGAATCGCCGCGCCTTTACGGCCGACAGTACGACGCGATCGTCTCGCGGCGACGCACGTTGATCTCGATGCTCGTCACGCGCGCCGAGTCAGGGAGTGTCTTCGGCAAGTTCGTGCCGTCGAGGTTGAAGAGGATCTCCGGGAAGCGGCAACTGCGCGCGGACGGTCCATCCCAATCGTCACCGCCCTCGTTGTTATCGACGAGCGTCTTCCCGAACGTCCGCATCTCGCCGAGCGTCCTTGGGAGCAGCCGGCCATCGGGGAGACGTACCGAATCGCCGGCCGCGGTCCACATATCCGGTTCGTCGGCGGGGACCGTATCGGGTTGAGCGCCGGAATGGATGGCGACGAGTATGGCGCCGACGAATGGAAATTTATGGCCGGGCGCCTGCCAACCGACGGCATCATAGTCTGTATCGCCGACGGCTGGGCACAATCGGGCGAGCGCCGACATCCGGCCGCGCGACGGGAAGTACGCGACTTTGTCGAAGCTCACGACGATTCCGGACGGCGCCGGCGGACAGGTACTCCGCTTTGCGCTCCGCTGCGCGACCGACACCGCGCTCCTCGACGTTTTCGCCCCGTCGGATTGTGCGCAGGACGAGACGAGGAGCGCGACGCTCAGTAGCGAAACGCCCGGCCTCAATTGCCTCCGCGGCGCCCGGCGGGAACGGCCGGCATCTGCCCCGGCGCGAATCGCGGCAGCATCTGATCGCGATTCGCCAGGTGAATCATCAGCGACGCCGTGATCACGGCGTTGTGCATGACGTCGTCCGGCACGATGCGCTCGTAGGTGTCGAGATTGGTGTGCCAGGTCGTGCTGTTGTACTCGATGTTGTCCTGCTGCGTGCCGATGCCCGGAAGGCCCGCCACGGCAAAGGCGCCGTTGTCGCTTCCCCCCTCGACGCGCGCCGTCGTCGGAACCGCACCGTAGATCCCCCACTCTTCGAACGGCTTGAAATACTGGGCAACGATCGCCGCCGCTTCCGGCGGTCCGAAGACGGATGCGCCCCGCACCCGGCCCGTCCCGTCATCGATGTTCCAATAGGCGTCGAGCTTGTTGAAATCCTTCCCGGGTGCTTCAGCGCTTCCAAAATGCTCTTTCACGTATGCGAATGAGCCGAGTAGACCCTCTTCCTCGCCGCTCCAGAGGGCGACACGGATCGTGCGCCGCGGCTTGGCGCCGGTTGCCATGAGGATGCGGGCCGCCTCCATCATGATCGCGCAGCCGATCGCGTTGTCGGTGGCCCCGGTCGCGCTCGTCCACGAGTCGAGATGTCCGCCGAGCATGACGACTTCGTCCGCCTTGTCCGTGCCGGGAATTTCGGCGACGGTGACGTAGGAGGTCTTGCCCTCGGGGAAGTACTGGTTCTGCACGTTGAACTCGACGTGCACCGGAGTACCGTCGGCGACAATGCGGAAGATGCGGCCGTAGTCATCGGTGCGAAGAATGACGGCCGGCGGCTGGGGCGTGGTGTCGTTGTAGATCTGTCCCGCGCCGTTCTGCGCGACGATGACGCCGGGGATTCGGCCGGGACCCTGCGCTGTGAGGCGAAGCGCGGGCATGTTGTCGCGAAGGAACGCGGTGATCCGCTGATTGACCTGCTGCGGCGAGAGGTGTCCTTCCGGCGTCGGCTGCCCGCCGCGACCCCCACGACCGCCGGGACCGCCACCGCGACCACCGCGACCGTCCGCCGGAGCGTTCGGGTCGGGTTGATAGCGCGCTTTCACCTGATCATCGGGAGTGCGCTTCGGTCGCTCGTTGAAGTTCACGGGCACGCTCGGCGGCGCGCCGATCATGACGATGCCGCCTTTCACTTTGGACGCGTAGGGCGACAGGAACGCGTTGAGCTCTTCTTCGGTCGGCGACGCCGGAGGAACGATGCTGACGACTTCTCCGCTAACGGTCCCTTTGGTCGACGGCGACCAGGGCACTGCTTCGAACTTGAGATTCGCTTTCACCGGCGACGTGATGAATCCCGTCGCCTTGCCCGGCAGCCAACCGACGCCACGCCAGGTGAACGGCTCGAGGTGCGCGTTCTTCATCCCCCAGCTCGTCATCGTCTTCATCGCCCAGTTGGCGGCGGCGACGTGATTGGGCGAGCCGATGGGCCGGGGACCGTAAACGTCGGTGAGGTAGTGTTCGATCCACATGATCTTCGAGTGATCGAGTCCCTCGGTGCGGATCTTCGCGTTCAGATCGGTGTCGATGCGCTCCGGCTGCTGTGCGAACGAAGCGGCGGTGAGCGCGATGCAGAACAGGGCGGCGAATGGTCGTGCGCGGACAGTCATCATCAATCCTCGTGTGGTCGAGCGTGGCTGCTGTTCGTACGCACGGTTGCCACCGAGTGTTCGCGCTCGATATCTCGCGACACGACCGACTAGCGCTCCGGTGCTCCCGCGCCCGGCTGCGCCACTTTGAGTTGGGGCCAGTTGACTACGACGTAGATACCCTCGGTCGTGTTCTGCTGCTGGCGAACCATCAGGAACTCTTTCCCGTCCGGGAATACGTCCCAGTTCCGACCGACGCTCCTGGCGTGCATGAACGGGTCGGCGAATAGCGAATCGCGACGAAGGACCCGCAGCGGCGAACCGCCGATTTCGGCCGACATGACGCTGGAGATCGCGCGGTAATAAACCGTAGTGCCAGAGCGCGACCAGACCGGCTCGGTCCCACCGTTCACGGAAACCGCGATGCGCGCGCCACCGGAGCTGGGTTGTACATAGACTTGGTTCGACCCCGACTCGTCCGACACCCAGGCGAGAAGACGACCGTCGGCGGAGATGCTCGGCGAATGATTGTTCGCCGAGCCGACGGCAAACGGCCGTGGCGCGTTGATCGAGTCCATCGACATCAGGTACACTCCGTATCGTCCACGGGTGCCGGCCAGACCAACTGCCGCGACGCCGTGCGCCAGACTCGGGATGACGTCCGGTGACGCGAGTCCCGTGGCGGTCGTGCGACCGAGCACCGTGTCGGCGCTGCTTCGATCGCGCGCGCGAGAGACATACTCGTCGGATTGGCCGAGGCGCCTGGTGAACACGATCCGTGCGCCGTCGCGCATCCATTCCGGGTTTCTGCCGGAGTCGGGTTGCGTGAGCCGCTCGAGGGCGCCCGTGCTCACGTCGATCAGGGACGCGCCCCACTTTCCTTCTCGGGATATCACATTGCTGGCGATGGTCCGTCCATCAGGCGACACCCGCGGGTACGAGAAATCCATCGCGTCGCCCGGAATGCGACGGGCCGCACCGGAGCGGCTGACGGCATAAAGATCCTTGTTCGAGCTCTGTGTGCCTTCGTGATAGGCGAGCGTGCCGTTGGCGGACACCGTAAACCCGGTCGCGCCACCGCTCCCCTGCCAGATGTTCTCGAGGAGGAGCGACGCGGGACCAGTGATGGCGCGCTTTCGCAACGAGAAGGGCGCGACGAAGACCAGGTTTCCGGCGCGGCCAAAGACGATGTGGCCCGTCGGCACGTAGTGCGCGTTGGTCCCGTAGACGCCGAGGTCCGTGACAGCGCCGCTGCTCAGGGACACGACCCCGAGGTGAAGTGAATCGACGATGAGTGCATTCCCGGGCGCTCGATTGATCGTGATCAGCGCGTCCTTGCCGCCGGGCAGCACTTCCGGCCACTGGTAGCCGAACATGCGATGTGCCGTGTCGGGTCGAGCTAACACGTGGGCGTCGCGTCCCTCGGACGTGCCGAGATGGAGCGTCCCGCCGAATACGTAGAGAAGCACACCCCCATCACCCCAACTGACGCCGCCACCAGAGTCGGCGAGCGTTTGCGCGGTTCCGCCGGCGGTCGGAATTTTCTTCACGGCGCGGTCGGTCTCGAAGGCAATCCAGTCGCCGCGCGGTGAGAACGTCGGCGACCAATTCGTGGTTGCTGTGGTCATTCGCTCGCTGCCACGAACCACCCGGGCAACGGGATCGTCGATCCGGCGCACGTACAACGCGCGTTGGGCCCCCTTCATCCCGACAAACAGGATCTTGGTGCCGTCGCGGGACAGCGCGAGCTTCGTTCCGCCGCCGATGTAGAGCTGCACACTGTCGGGAAGGCCGAGCGCGAAACGGGCCGCCGGCGGTCGTGGCGTGGTACGCGTGGCGAGCCAGATCGCCGCGGCCGTCGCGCCTACGGCGATCACCGCGAGCGAGGCGACGAGCAGGCGCGTTGGGGTGCTCCAAACAGGCCCGCCGCGCGAACTGGTCGCGCGGGCTTCGGACGCTTCGCGGGGCATCACGAATGGCCGCGCCCCCGTGAGGGCGAGCGCGAAATCTCCCGCCGTCGCGAAGCGGTCCGCCGCCAACTTCTCCAGCCCATGCCGCACCGCGGCGTCGACATGCGCCGGCACGTTGCGCCGGAGCACGGTCAATGGCCGCACGTCCTCCGTCATCAACTTGGCGATGATGGCCTGTGCACTCGTCCCGGTGTGTGGCGCTTCGCCGGTGAGCATCTCGTAAGTCATGGCTGCCAGCGAATAGATGTCGGTGCGGCCGTCGATCACGCGGTCACCGGTCGCCTGCTCGGGCGACATGTACTGCGGCGTGCCGAGCGAGAGTCCCGTCTGCGTGACGCGCGCGCCGCCGGCCTTGCTCACGGCGAGCGCGATACCGAAGTCGGCGATGACCGGCTGTCCCTCCTGGAGTAGCACGTTTTCCGGCTTCATGTCACGGTGGATCACCCCGTGCCGGTGCGCATACTCCAGCGCCCCCGCGAGCGCGACGGCGATCCGCACCGCATCGTCCACGGGGAGCTGCTTCTCGCGATCGATGCGACGTCGAAGACTCTCGCCTTCGACGAATGGCATCACGTAAAAGAGCAGCCCGTCCGCTTCGCCCGAGTCGAATAGCGGGAGCAAATTCGGGTGGTGCAGGTTCGCGGTGACCTGGATCTCGGAGAGGAAGCGCTCCACGCCGAGCACCGCGCCCAGCTCGGGCTTGAGCACCTTGAGGGCGACTTTGCGCTTGTGCTTGATGTCGTGCGCGAGGTAGACGGTAGCCATGCCGCCCTCCCCGAGCTCACGCTCGACGGTGTAGCGGCT
The DNA here is from genome assembly GCA_025928335.1 of Gemmatimonadaceae bacterium. GTDB lineage: Bacteria > Gemmatimonadota > Gemmatimonadetes > Gemmatimonadales > Gemmatimonadaceae > JAQBQB01. The sequence goes on along the minus strand of JAICJQ010000069.1, from coordinate 829 downwards.
GGCGAGTGACTCGTTGAGGCGATCGGTCTGCTGGGTCACGCTGGTCTGGGAGGGAGACAGCGTCTTGCCATCGCCAAAATTGTACAGATCCGAAGGCCGGCCTGCCAGCGATGCCTTAGGCCCCGATCGCCTTCTCCACGGCTTGCGTGGCCTCTTCCACGGATCGACGCGTCTTCGCCAGCAGTTGATTCGCCTCCTCGACCAGCCCAGCGCCACGCGACTTGTCGTCGAGTGACGCGATGTTGATGCGAATGTTGTACACGGCGCCCCGACAGGCCGCGTCGGCGAGGAGCGCGGCCACTCCCGCATCAGATACGGCGTTCGCGTTCCCCTTGTTCGCGCAGGTGGCGGCGAGCTCCGCGACCTCGGCGCAGGCGCGCGCCGTTTCCAGGGGGACCGCCGCCGCACCGAGCAGACCTTCGTTGATCGCGGCTTTGCGTGCGGCCGCGGCTTCCTCCGGTTCGCTCGGCATCTTGTAGGCACTCGACACGGCGGCGTAGGAATCCGCGTCTTTCTGCACCAACGTCGAGAGAGTATTGACGAGACCCGCGGCTTTGAGCCCCAGCTCCCGCATCTCGGAGTCCACCGCGGCGTATTTCTTTCTGCCCGCGGTGAGGCCTGCGACCATTTGGGCCAGCGCGGCGCCGAGTGCACCGACATGCGCCGCGACGCTTCCGCCGCCCGGCGTCGGCGACGACGACGCCACCGCCCCGACGAATCCGGAGACCGATTCGCCGCCCTGCATCGCCGCGCGCACTTTGTGCTCGAGCACCATCTCTGGCTTGAACTCGCGGAGCTGGATGTGCCGCGCCGCGGTCTCGAAGAGCGC
>JAICJQ010000032.1 GCA_025928335.1 Gemmatimonadaceae bacterium | reverse complement strand
GAACAAGGTGACGATTCATCAATTGCTCACGCACACCGGCGGCACGGGCGACATCTTCGGTCCCGACTTCGACGCCCATCGCCTCGAGCTCCGCACCCTCGACGACTACGTGAAGCAGTACGGGTCCCGCGGCCTTCGCTTCGAGCCGGGGAGCCGCTGGGAGTACAGCAATTACGGGATGGTGTTGTTGGGTGTCGTCATCGAGCGCGTGACCGGCCAGAGTTACTACGACTACGTGGCCGAGCACGTGTACAAGCCCGCGGGTATGACACACAGCGGGTCCGAGCCGGAGGACAAGACGGTGGCCGACCGCTCGGTTGGCTACATGAAGCAGAACGGTGCCTGGACGCCGAACACCAATACGCTTCCGTATCGCGGAACCTCGGCCGGTGGCGGCTATTCAGCGGTCGGCGATCTGGTGAAGTTCGCCGAGGCGCTGATGAGTCATAAGTTGCTCAACGCCGAGTACACGAACATGCTGATCACCGGCAAGGTGGACGTCGGCAACGGCCAGATGTACGCGTACGGTTTCGAGGACGCGCGGAAGAACGGCGACGGCGGCGTCGGCCACGGTGGCGGCGCGCCGGGCATGAATGGTGAGCTTCGGATCTATCCGAAGTCGGGGTACGTGGTCGCGGTCTTGGCGAATCTCGACCCGCCGGCGGCGTCGCAGCTAAACGGGTTCATCGATCCGCGTTTGCCGCAATGAGTCGAACCCTGTAGGCTGTCGAAAAAATGCCCGCATCTGCTCGTACAGATCCGGCAATCGATCGCGGAGTCGTGCGGGCTCGCAGAAGAAAGCTTCGGTTGCCACCGCAAAGAACTCGCTGCGATTGGTCGCCGCGTAGTCGTTGAGCGGACCGTCCACGCCGGCGTCGTGCGCGGCTCGTTGTCGGTCGAAGTCTCGCGTGAGGATGCGCGCCCACGCGACGCCCTGGCTTGGGTCGTCGAGAAGCGGTGTTCCATCGAACCGGCCGTCTTCCGCGTCGAGAATGTGCGCCATCTCGTGCAGAATGACATTTCCTTCATGCGGGTGATTGGCCGCGTTGCGTACGATGTCGGCCCATGAGAGGACGACCATTCCATCGATCCATGCCTGCCCGAGCGTCGGATTCGGCTCGCCGATGACCGCGTCGTGTCGCGACTCGGCTTTCACCGGCACAAAGGTGTCGGGATAGACGAGCACGCGCACCAGCTTCGTGAACCGCGGGTATGGCAACCGATAGAGGAGCAGCGCGGCGGTGGCGGCGATCGTGACGCGGATCTCATCGTCGAGCTCGAATCCGGCGCACCCTTCGAACGGGACGTCCTCGAGGAGCACCCGCGCGACGCGCAGCAAGAGATCCGCGTCCTCGGGACTCAGGCCGCGCGCCAGCGGTACGTTGCGGGCGAGCACGTCGTGCCACGCACCGGGCGCCGGGTCGGCGGACAGCTCGAACTGAAAGCGTGCTGCAACTTGGTGCAGCAGATTCTGGCCGTGCTGCGCGAGGATGTCCCAGATGCTCATTGGTCCCGGCACGTGAAGACGTCGTGAAGAGGCACCGCGTCGATCACTCGTACCGGAGAGATTCGATAGGGTCCAGCTTCGCCGCGCGTCTCGCCGGCAACACCCCGAACACCAACCCAATCCCCACCGACACCGCCACAGCGAGCAACGTCAGGTTGACCGGTGTCGTGCCATGCACGTTCATCGCGAGACTCGCCACTCGCCCGAGCAGCAATCCGATGACCACCCCAATCAAGCCGCCCGTTCCAGTCAACGCCGACGCCTCGATGAGGAATTGCTGAAGGATGTCTCGCCGCGTCGCCCCAACGGCTTTCCGAATCCCAATCTCCCGCGTCCGATCGGTGACCGAGATCATCATTACGGCCATGACCCCGATCCCACCGACCAGCAACGCCACCGAGGACAGCGCAACCATCACGAGAAAGAACACGCCCGTGATCTTGTTGAACGAATCGAGGATCTGGTCCTGCGTGATGAGATCGAAGCTGTCATGATCCGCCGGCCGCAGCCGCCGCGCCTCTCGTAACGCGATCGTCACGGCTTCCTCGGCCGCCGCCACGGTGACGCCGGGCCGCGGCTTGACCGGAATGAACGACGCCTGCGTCTTGTCGATGTGGAACTGACGGTCCATCGCGCGATACGGAATAATCCCGTGAGTCGACTGGCCGGGCGGCTGAAAAATGTTCGCTGCCGGCTGATAGATGCCGATCACCTTGAACGGACGGCCGCCGATCCGCACCACCTTGTCGATCGGCTGAATCGCGCCGAAAAGTTTCTTCGCCGCGTCCACGCCCAGCACGACGAGCGAGGCGCCGGTCGTCACTTCGTTGCGCGTGAACCAACGACCGTCCGCCAGATCGCCCCCGTTGATCTCCGTGAATCCCTCGTCCGCCCCGACGACCGCGCCCGTACCCGTATGCACGCCGGCGTATTCGACCTTGTTGTTGATCTGTGCCCACACCGCCGCGTACTTGATCTCCGGCAACTTCTCGATGATCTCCGCTTCTTCCGGCTTGAGCTCCGGACGATTGCGGATCCATGCCGGAAGATTCTGCGGGTTCACCGGCGTCTGCGAGAACGCTCGCATCACATAAAATGTCGTCGGACCGGCGATCTGGATCGTCTCCACGATCTGATCGCGAATACCCGACACGATCGTCGCCATCGCCATCACCGTCGACACGCCGATCACGACGCCGAGCACCGTCAGACCCGACCGCCCCTTCGCCGCGTTCAGCGAATCGACCGCCGACCAGACGTTCTCCCGGAACTGATCGCCGAGCTTGAACATCTTTCGTATCGGCATCACTCGGCCCTCAATGCGGCGATGGGATCGAGCTGCGCGGCGCGATTGGCCGGATACACCCCGAAGATGATCCCGACGCCGGCGCCCAGTCCCAGCGCGACGAGAATCGACCACGTCGTCACGCGCGCCGGAAGCGGCGAAGCCACCGCGATCAGCGCCGAGAATGCCCAGCCGCCCGCCGCGCCGATCGCTCCGCCGAGGACGGCAAGCATCACCGACTCGGCGAGAAATTGTTTGAGAATGTCGGCTCGCCGCGCGCCGACGGATTTGCGCAGCCCGATCTCGTGCGTGCGTTCGCGGACCGACATCAGCATGATGTTCATGATCACGATCCCGCCGACGACGATTCCGATCGCCACCATCGCGGGAATCACCGTGAACAACACTTGCGTGAGCTGCTTCCAGAAATTCACCAGCGCATCCGCCGTCTCGATCGAGAAGTTGTTCGGATCGCCTGGGCGCAGCCGATGCGCGACGCGCATCGCCTCCTCGGCGCTCGCCATGGCGGGCGCGACGTCCTTCGCCTCCGCCATCTTCACGGAGATGGTGTTCGACTGACGCCGTCCGTACATCGATTCGAAGGTCGTGATCGGCAGCATCACGAATCCGTCGAACGACTGGCCGAGGACTTTGCCCTTCGGCATGATCGTGCCGACGATGGTGATCGGGATGCCGTGGACGTGAATCTCCCGGCCAACCGGGTTGATGCCATTGAACAACTTGTCCACGATGTCCGCGCCGACGACGCCGACATAACGCTTCTCCCGCGTGTCGATGTCGGTGAGCGGCTCACCGTATTGGAACTTGTAGTCCTGAATCGTCTGATATTCGGGCGTCACGCCGAAGATCTGAATCGACCCGAGCGTGTTGTTGCCGTAGACCACGTCGCTGGTCGGCGTCGGAGAGCCCGATTGCACCGAGATCCCCGCGGCGTTGGGAAGTGCGTTGCGGACGAAGTCGACGTCCCACGCATTCAGCTTCGGCCGGCGCTGCATCCGCAACCAATCGGCGTCCTCGATCAATCCGATGTTGATCGGCAGCCGGCGAATCTGAAAGGTGTTCGAGCCGATCAGCGCGTCGGCGACGCTCTCCTTCACATACGCGTTCATCCCTTGGATGACGGCGACGACCGCGACCAAAAACGCCACGCTCACGATGACGCCGAGCAGTGTGAAGAAGGAGCGAAGCTTGTTGGCGCGGATCTGCGTGATCGCGGTCGCTAGGACGTCGGCGAATCGCATGTGCGACGAAGAGGGGGAGTGCAGGGGCGGCTACCCTGAAATCACCACTCGGTATTCGCGTCGCGCAAGGACGCGGTCCCGGTTCGCCGGTGACCATGGAACCCTCCGCCCGAGTTAGGCCAAACCGGGGGGCTTCCTTCAGGGCCTTCAACGCGGATTGCTCCGTATGCGCAATTACTTCCTTGTCCTTGGCGTAGCCGTCGCGGTCGCGGCGTGCAGCTCCTCGACCGAATCACCGGCCGACACGGCGCTCGACGGCCCCTGGAGCTCGCACGGCCTCAGCATCGGTGTCGTGTTGACGATGACGTGGACGTCGGATTCCGTTCACGCCACCGGTACGTACAACGTCCTCGACGGCGGACTTGGCTGCGGCGGCGGGACGCTTCACGGCGGCGGAAACGTCACCTTCAAGGCGTCACGATCGGGGAACGACGTCCTCGGAGTCATGTCGTTCGACAACGGCTGGATGCCCCCATATCGCGTGACGCTTACCGGCTCGACGCTCGACGGAGCCTTCCTCTCGATCGATGCCGGCTCGTGCCCGTTCCCCCTCTTCCACGGGCTCGTGCCTTGAGTAGCAAGAACCGCGAAAGAGCTTTGGACGGACACTCGCTGTGAAGGAACGCAGCGACGCTTGTCATCCTGAGGAGAGGAGCGACGAAGGACCTACTGTCCTTGCGCGTGGCCAACCATGAGGCACGCACAGTAGGTCCTTCGCTTCGCTCAGGATGACGGCAACGGCTCGCAGACCACAATGTGCCGTATCCAACGCAGCTTCTTCCGGACGCACGAGGACGGCATTATTGCCAGCTCGCGGCCTGCAATGTGCCCGGATCGAACCGCTAGGCGTGGCTCGAGACGATTGGGCAGATCAGCACATTCCCCGTCTCGATCTCGTACGCATTCTCGCCGCCTTGGTTGATCGGCAGGAATACATTCCCCGCCTGCTCAGCTGCGTCGAGCTCCTCTTCACTCTTGATCGGCGTGAAGAACGGCGACGCCACGTACTCGGGCTTGTACATGAGCAGAATGAGTTTCCATGGCGCCTTCATGGCGCCGGCGGTTCCGTTATTGCCCATCCCAGGCGCGCCGGCAATCACGTGATCGTGAAATACGAATGGCGCGGGTAATCCGGGATGGAAGCAGGGATTGCACTGCGGTTGATATCCGGAGGGCAGCGTGATCGGCGGCGAGTTGGGTGTCGGCAGCCCCTGCTGCGGAAAGACGAGCAGATACAACTCCTCCGCGTGCTTGTACAAGTTCGGCTGCGTCTCCCGGGCATTCTCGATCATCTTCGGTCCGATCATGTACACGGTCTTGCCGTTGGCCCAGGTCGGATCGATCTCCGGCTTGCCCATCGCATCGTGCAACGCGACCGAGGAAACGTTCGGCGCGCTTGGTTGAACGATGCCGGGACGCTCGCATCCCGCCATGAAGGCGAAGAGACCAATGGTTGGGACAATTTTGCCTAGCGCGCGCATGCGAGGAGCCTCCTGAAGAAGTGCGGATGTAGCCGAGCAGACGAGTAGCCAGCCGTTGCCATCCTATCCGGCGGGCCGCATTGTTTGGGGCGACGGCGAAATCGTCCCTCTGTGCCTGTGAACGGGAAACGCGGCGCAAACCCGACATGACCCAACTGGACGTACTCGACGCGCTGCGGAGTGGACGTCGCGAGGCGCTCGACGGGCTCACCGCGGTGCTGTACGAGGAACTGCGCGAGATCGCCCACCGGCATCGCGCGCGACACGACGAGGCGAGCCTCGTGACGACGGCCCTCGTCCACGAGGCGTACCTCAAGCTCGTCGACCAATCGCGCGCGCAGTGGAACGACCGCGCTCACTTTCTCGCCCTCGCCGCGGTCGCGATGCGACACATCCTCACCGATCGCGCCCGCTCTCGCCTCACGACGAAGCGCGGTGGCGAGCAAGAGACGGTGACCTTCGACGACGAAACCATCGCCTGCGACGACCGGCCGGGGGCGCTGTTACAGATTCATGAAGCGCTCGACCGGCTTGCCGACCTCGACGCGCGCCTTGCGCAGATCGTCGAGTACCGCTTCTTCGGCGGACTGACCCACGAAGAGATTGCCGCCGCCCTCGGCATCACCGTCCGTACCGTCGAGCGTGACTGGGCGAAGGCGCGCGTGCTTCTCCGCGACTTGGTCGTCGCGTGACCGACGGTTCCGGGACGCCGCCAGGCCCGATGACGCGCGAGCGGTGGGAACGTCTCGCGCCGCTCGTCGACGCGGTGCTCGATCAACCTGTCGAGCGACGCGGATCATACATCGCCGAGATCTCCGGCGGCGACGCGGCGCTCGCCGCGGACCTGGCGCGGTTCGTCGATGCCTACGGTACCACGGCAATCGGACGAACGGCTGGCTCGATCTTCGATGCGGCCGTGCGTGAACGCTCGGCGTTGATGTCGGAAGGGACAACCCATTCGCTCGATCTTCGTGCCACGCTCCAACGGTCGCTTGGCGCGACCTACGCCCTCGAGCGCGAGATCGGCGGCGGTGGCATGTCGCACGTGTTTGTCGCCGAGGAGCCAGGCCTTAACCGCCGCGTCGTGATCAAGGTACTGCCCCCCGAAATGACGGAGGGGATCAGTGCCGAGCGCTTCGCGCGCGAGATCAAGCTCGCCGCATCGCTCCAGCAGGCCAACATCGTCCCCGTGCTCGCCGCCGGAACAGCCGACGGGTTCCCGTATTACGTCATGCCCTTCGTCGAGGGACGCTCGTTGCGCGACAGGCTGCTCCGTGACGGGGCGCTCCCTGTCGCGGACGCGATCAGCATTCTTCGCGACGTCGCGCGCGCGCTGCTCTTCGCGCACGCGCGCGGCGTCGTCCATCGCGACATCAAGCCCGGGAACATCCTGCTCTCCGATCGCACCGCAGTCGTTACCGACTTCGGCGTCGCCAAAGCGCTCGGCGCCGCGCGGAGCGTGATTGGTGGTGGCGATACGAGTCTCATGGTGTCGCGAACAGGGACGAGCATCGGGACACCAGCGTATATGGCGCCTGAACAGGCCGCGGGCGACCCGAACGTCGATCATCGGGCCGACATCTACGCGTTCGGGTGTGTTGCGTACGAGCTGCTCACTGGCCAGCCGCCCTTTGTTCGCGACGCGCCGCACCGAGTCATCGCCGCGCATTTCCAGGAGACGCCGCGGCCTGTCACTGACCTGCGTCCCGACGCACCGGCCGCTGTCGCGCGCCTCATCACGTCCTGTCTCGAGAAGGATCCGTCGCGACGACCGCAGAGTGGCGACGACATATTGGTCGCGCTCGATAACGCGGTAAGCCAACCGATACCGCTGGTGTCGCGCCGCCCTCGACTCGCCGCGATTGCTCTTCCGATCGCCGTCGTCATCGTCGTGGCGCTCACCGCGTGGCGATACTACGCGAATCGTGCCCCCGAGCCACTCACCTTTGCGGTCGTGCCGTTCCGCAACCTGACTCGCGATACGGCGCTCGATTACCGCAGCGACGGCATCGGTGACGAAATCTTGAACGGCATCGCAAAAGTGAAAGGCGTGCAGGTCGTCGGCCGGAGCACTGCTCTCCGCTACAAGGATCGGCCCGGGACCGACCTGCCGGACGTTCGAACGATCGAGCGCGACCTCGGCGCGAGGCTCCTCCTCACCGGAACACTGCGCGAGAATGATGGCCGTGTCACGATCTCGGCCCAGCTCAACGATTCGACGCTGCGCGGCGAGATGTGGTCCGATTCGTTCACGCGTGCGTCGAACGACCTCGGGTCGATCACCGACGAAATCGTTCACCGGCTCACCGACACGTTACGCGCCAGATTCGGATCACGCGTCGGTCTTCCACGCCGCGCCGCATCGACCGCCGGTACCACGAACGCTGCGGCGCTCGACAACTACCTGATCGGACAGGCACAGCTCAAACAACGAGGCGCTGGTGTGAGCCAGAGCGTCGCGAGTTTCCGGCGTGCCATTGATCTCGACCCGAACTTTGCCCGCGCGCACGCCGCGCTGGCCAATGCGCTCGAGCTCCAACCGTTCTTCACCGGGAACGCACCGTCGGCTTCGATGGAGCTGGCAGTCGCCGAGGCGCACCGCGCGCTCACGATCGACAGTACCCTCGCCGAGGCCCACGTCGCGCTGGGTATGGCGCACGGCGCGGTAGGCCAGTGGGAGACTTCGGACGCCGACATGCGCCACGCGCTACAGCTCGAGCCGGACAACGCGATGGCTCGGCAGACCTTCGCTCGACAGCTGCTGTCCCGTAGCCAGGCGGACGAGGCGATCGAGCACCTCGAGCATGCTCGCAAGCTCGAGCCTACCTCGCCAATCATCTCTGCCTGGCTCGCGTACGCACTCTTTCTCGCAGGACAAAAAGACTCCGCGGTCGCCGAGATGACCCGCGCCACGCAACTGGGCGCCGCGATGCTTCCCGTCGCCAACCTTGGATCCCTGCTCAACATCGCGCTCGGCCGAGGAGAGGAGGCTCGCCGACTCGTCGACCGGTCGCCGGCCATGGAGATGACGTACGCGCCCTACGTGTACGCCAAGCTCGGCGACACCGCCACGGCCAATCGTTTGATTCGCGATATGGACAAGGTGGCGTCTCGCCCGTGGTTCGCCGATGTCGCGAGGGCGAGCGTGCTGCTGGCGACGCGCGACACGGCCGGCGCATTGAGTGCTCTCGAGCAATCCCAACGCGGCAGCGGCGCGGCATGGGTCTTCTATATCCCGTTGGGCGATCCGGCCTTTGATCCGGTGCGACAAAGTCCTCGCTTCGCCGCGTTGCTTCGCGCGGCGAACGTAGATCTGAGCGTCGTGACGACGCCTAGACGCGGGGTCTCGTAGTCGCTGTTGCGCCCGCCCTCGATCCTCACGTCCCGGCGCCGTTGAACACGACCGGCGTCAACGTGCCCGACGACGCCGTCACGGTGAACGCGCCGGCCGTCGAGCTGGTCGTCAGCGTCACTTGTGCCTGGCCGTTCGCGTCCGTCGTTCCCGAGGTGGCGCTCAACGTGCCGCCGCCCGTCGTGGCCCACGTGATCGGAACGCCGGCGACCGGCTTCCCAGACGCATCCACCGCCTTGACGACGAACGCCTGCGTGGCGGTCCCGTGCGCGACGCTCTGGTTGTTGCCGCTCACCAGAACGAGGCTTGTTGCCGTCGCCGCCGTCGCCGTGGCGTTGAACGTCACTGACTGACCATTCGCGATCGACGCCGTCACCGTGTACCTGCCAGCCGTCGTCGGAAGTGTCCATGTCATCGTCGCGATGCCGTTCGGGTCCGTCGTACTCGTCGCGCCGCCCAGCGTTCCGCCGCCGGTTCCGACAGTCCACGAGACCGTCGCGCCCGAGGCGCCGTTGCCGTTCTCATCGACCACTCGCACGCTCAACGGCGAAGCGAGCGCACTGCCCGCGGTGCCACTCTGGTTCGTGCCCGTCGTGATGCTCAGCGATGTCGGCGTCGGCCCAACCGCGCTGGTGAGCTTGTCGTCGCTGCCGCCGCATGCAGCCAGCGCCGCGAGCGCCAGGATTGCCATCGAGAATTTCGCATTGCGAACTGCTTGCATTCCCCATCCTCCGTTCCGTGCGCCGAGTGGCGCAACCAAGCATCGCCGATGCGTCACGCGGCCCCGTTACACGGACTTCGTTTGTTCTGAATTGTACCAAGGGCGTATCGAGCGTATATTTACAGAAGTGATCGGCAGTTAGATCGAGCGTGTTTTTCGCGGGCCGCGCTCGCCGCCACCTGTTCCTTCCTCCACGCTCGGCCCGCCTCGCAGTTCCCGCCGTACCCTTTTCAGGTAGTAGGTCGATGCTGACCAAATACGCTGCACGGCTCGCGCTCGTGGTTCTCGCCGCCGTCCCAGCGGCCGCGCTCGCTCAAAGCGAGCCCTGCGCGCGCCCGACCTCGCTCGCCGCATCCCTTGGTCTCAATCAATCCGATCGCGTCGATGCCGCGATCAACGGGACTCAATACCAAGGACGTAGCCCGCGGCTCACCGTCGGTGCCGCGGCAAACGCGCGTGGCGTCTGTGTCGAAGCGTTCGCCACCGGCGGCGCGCATTATCTGCGACCCGTTGGCGGAGGCTTCGGCAACGAACGCATTCTCGACGGACGCGCCGAGCTGTCCGTCGTGAGGCCTGTTGCGTCGTCGTCCGACGCCCGAGCGACCCTTGCCCTCGGTCTCAGCGCGCAAGTCGCGGCGACCAATACGCGACATGCCTTCGGCGACGGCTCCGGCGTGACGAACTATCGACTGGGGATCGGCTCGGTCGGTCCGGCGTTCGACGCTTTTTATCGCGCCTTGGGCGGACGTCTGTTCGCGGCCGCCTCGATCCCGGTCGTCTCGCTGGTCGATCACCCATACGTTGCCGTCTCGTCGCTCGATCCCATGCCGGGGCTTCGCGTCGCGACGTGGTCTTCCCTCCGCGGCGGCAGCGGACAGCTCGGCTACGAGCGACCGCTCTCGCGCTTCGTCACCGGGACGCTCGCCTATCAGGTGAACGGCATCCGCTACGACGACACGCGGCCCGTGCGCACACTTTCGCAGATGCTCACCTTCGGCTTCCGTCTCACTCGTCCGACGGAGGGACGATGATGACGCGTCGCACGCTCCTTCTCATCGTCGGCGCGCTCGCCGCGACGGCGTGCGCCGATCCGACGCTTGTCGCGCCGGCCGACAAGAGCTACGCGTCGCTCTTCGACCAGATGTGGCACGAGACGGACCTCACGTACTCGATGTTCGCCGTCAAGCACGTCAATTGGGATTCGGTCGGCGCGATCTATCGGCCGCGCGCTCTCGCGGCGCAATCCGACGTCGCGTTTGCACGCGTGCTCTCCGACATGTTGTCGTCGCTCCACGATCGTCACGTGTCGCTCACGCCCGGTCGCGGCGCGACGCCGATGGCCTACCAAGCACCGGCAGACTACCAGCCGCTCGACTTCGATTCCACGCTCGTCGAGCGCAGCTATCTCACGCGGCGACTCAGCGCCGCCATTGTGCCGCATTTCCACGCCGGTTGGCTCTCCCCAAGCGTCGCCTACATCCGCTTTCCCAGCTTCGCCGGAAGCGACTGGGGCAGTGAGCTCGATGCAGCGCTCGACTCGCTGCAGAGCGCGAAGCAGCTTGTCGTCGACGTGCGCTGCAATCCTGGTGGCAATTACGAGCTCGCGCTCGATCTCGCCGGCCGCTTTACCGATCAGCCGACCGTCTTCGGTTACGTGCGCATCCGGAACGGCCCGAAACACGACGATCTCACCGATCCGATCTCCGAAACGCTTCGTCCGACGGGCAAGCGCAAGTTCACCGGAACGATCTACCTGCTCACCAATCGCCGCGTTTTCAGCTCGGCCGAGAATTTCGCGCTGGCGCTGCACCAGCTGCCGAACGTCGTTACCGTCGGGGACACGACCGGTGGTTCGTCGGGACGCCCCGTCACGCGCGAGCTGGCGAACGGCTGGACCTACGAGCTGTCGACGTGGGTCGAGTACACGACGGACAATCGCTTCGTCGAAGACGCCGGCGTCGCGCCGTCAGTCGCCGTTCCCCGCGCCAACGCCTCGAGTGCGGGAAAGCGCGATGCCGTGCTCGATCGGGTGCTGCGCCTGGCCGCGAGCGGCGGCTGATCACGCGAATTCCCCCGGGCTCGCGCTGAGCGTTACCCGGCGCCATTCTTTGGGATGCTTCCACAATCCCTCCGGCTCAGGCTACGTGCCGCCGTCGCGCTCGCTCTGCTCGCCACGCCCGCGGCTCAACTCGCCGCACAGCAACAGGTCGACGTCCTCATTCGCGGCGGAACGCTTGTCGACGGCACCGGCAGCGCGCGGCGGCGCGCCGACGTCGGGATAAAAGGCGATCGCGTCTCGTTCGTCGGCGACGCCTCGGCGGCACGCGTGACGGCGACGAAAATCGTCGACGCCACGAACCTCATCGTCGCGCCCGGCTTCATCGATCCGCACACGCATACGCAAGGCGACCTCTCATCGCCGCAGCGCAAAGCCAACCTCCCATACCTGATGCAGGGTGTGACCACCGTCATCACCAACAACGATGGTGGCGGCGGCGTCGAGATCGGCAAGCTGCTCGACACGTGGACGAAGCAGGGCATCGGCACCAACGCCGCCGTGTACATCGGACAAGGCTCCGTCCGCGGCGCGGTGCTCGGGATGTCGTCCTCGGCGCCGACGGCGCCGCAAATGGATTCGATGAAAGCGATCGTCAGCCGCGCGATGGATCAGGGCGCGATCGGCATGTCTACCGGATTGTACTATGCCCCCGGAAGCTATTCGACGACGGAAGAAGTGATCGAGCTCGCGAAGATCGCCGCCGCGAAAGGGGGCCTGTACGATTCACACATTCGTGATGAGAGCTCGTACACGATCGGCCTGATCGGTGCCGTCAACGAAGTGATCCGCATCGGTCGTGAGGCGCGTCTCCCCGTTCACATCTCGCACATCAAGGCGCTCGGCACCGACGTCTGGGGGCAGAGCGACACGGTCATCGCGCTCATGAAGCAGGCGCGTGCGGCGGGGGTCGACATCACCGCCGGCCAGTATCCCTACACGGCCTCGGGAACCAGCCTCGGCGCCTCACTCTTGCCGCGCTGGGCCGAAGCCGGAGGACGCGATTCGTTGCGGGCCCGAGCGAATGATCCCGCGACGCGCGCGCGTTTGGTCAAGGAGATGGAAGACAATCTCCGCCGTCGGAACGGGGCCCACTCGCTGCTCATCTCGTCGACGCGCGATACGTCCATCCTCGGCAAGCGCCTCGACGTCATTGCGGCGGCGCGTAAAATGTCGCCGGTTGAAACGGCGCTGCAGATCATCGTCGCCGGCCAGGATCCCGGCGTCGCCTCGTTCAACATGGACGAGAAGGACATCGAGAATTTCATGAAGCAGGACTTCATCGTCACCGACTCCGACGGCAGCGACGGCCATCCGCGCAAGTACGGCACGTACCCCAAGCTCTTCCACGAGTACGTCAATAAAAAGCATGTGCTGACGCTCGAGCGCGCGGTGCAGCGGAGCAGTGGGGAGCCGGCCAAAATCCTCGGCCTGTCGAATCGCGGCGTGATCAAGCAGGGAGCGATCGCCGACGTCATCGTGTTCGACAACAACACCTTCGCCGACCGCTCCACCTACGAACAGCCGACGCTCCTCGCGACGGGAATGCGTTTCGTGTTCGTGAATGGCGTCCTCACCGTCGATGGCGGCAACTACACCGGTGCCACGGCCGGCAAAGCGCTTCGACGGGCGAACGCCCCCGGTGCCTAGATTAGGCGCATGATCGATTCCTCTCCGACCCCGCCGCAGTTCGGCACGTTCTTCGTGCCCGGACCGACCGAGATCCGGCCCGAAATTCTCGCGCAGCTCACCCGGCCGATCATGGGGCACCGCGGCCGCGCGTTCGAGGCGATGTTCGCCCGGATCGAGGCCGGCCTTCGCGACGTGCTGCTTACGGCGCGCCCGGTCTATATCGCGCCCGCGTCGGCGACAGGATTCATGGAGATGGCGATCCGCAACGCGCCGGAGGGCCCGATCCTCTCGCTCGTCAACGGCGGCTTCTCCGAGCGGTTCGCGGCGGTCGCCGAGTCGTGCAACCGTCTCGTCGAGCGTGTGGTCGTGCCCTGGGGCCAGACCTTCGACATGAACGTCGTCGAGACCGCGCTGAAAAAGGGGAAATTCGCTGCCGTCACCGTCGCGCACTGCGAGACCTCGACCGGTGTGATTACCGACGTCCGCGCCGTCGCCGAGCTTGCACATCGCGTCGACGCAATGGCGTTGGTCGACAGTGTCTCAGGGGCCGGTGGCGCCGAACTGACGGTGGACGGCTGGGCGCTCGACTTCCTGCTCACTGGTTCTCAGAAAGCGCTCGCGCTCCCCGCGGGACTCGCCTTCGCCGTTGCGTCCGCCGAGTACGTCGAACGCGCGAAACGCGTTACGGATCGCGGGTACTACTTCGACGTCCTTCAGTACGAGAAGTACGCCGAGAAAAACCAGACGCCGAGCACACCGGCGACGCACCTGTTGTACGCGCTCGAAGCCCAGATGGGCGACATCGGTCGTGAGGGCATCGAACGTCGGTGGGAGCGCCATATGGTGATGCGCGACGCGACCATCGAATGGGTGGAGGGCGTCTCGCTGCGCCGCGGTGTCGATCTGCGCATCGTCGCGCCGGAAGGTGTGCGGTCACCGACGGTCACAGTCGTCACCGTACCGAGCGGCATGCGCGGCCCCGATGTATGCGAAGCCGTGAAGTCACGCGGCTTCACCATCGGCAGCGGCTACGGCGATCTCAAAGACACAACGTTCCGCATCGGCCACATGGGCGATCACACGCCCGAGGGATTGCGGCGGTGCCTGCACGTGACCGAGAACGCGATCGCCGAGCTCGCCGAGCGTCGCCACCTCGTGCGCGTGTAGCGCGGGGGGGGGCGACCTAGTGCTGCCAGCCGTGGAGCGCCGCGGCCATAAATCCGAGCACCGCGCCGGTGGCGGCGGCGAGCCCACCCGCTAGCGCGATCGAGCGGACGGCGACGAGCGCCTTGCCCCGCCAGCCTGCGTATTGATCACCGCCGCGCGTCGCAAGCAGTCGTTCGGACAGCCCACCGATTCCATACGCCGCTACGGCCGCACAGCCCGCCGCGACCCAGCGCAGGGACGGGAACTGCCACCAGATGAACGCGGTATTCACCGCGCCGCCGACCGCAGTCGTCCACAACTCCATCGGCGACCGCCCGCGCGCGTTCCGCGCGAGGATTACGAAGAGCGATTCGTCGCTGCTCGTCGTCTGGAGCTCCGACTTCATCTCTCCCGCCTCCGCATTTACGGTAGCCGCACTTCGCCGGACGGAACCCGCTCGACGTGAAGCACCTGCTTATACGGCTTTCCGCCGATCGTGATGCTCACGAGATAATCTCCCGTCGACGCTTCGAAGCCAACCGTGCTCCGGTTTCCCGGAGTACCGAAGAAGAAGACATTGGGATTTGCGCTCGGGCCGTTGATCGCGCGATTGATCGCTGATTGCAACTCCTGATACTTCTCCATGTCGATGTTGGCGCCGTTCACGGTGAGCGTGCAGCCGGTGAACCCGCCGCCGCCGCGAACGATACCCCCTTCGCCGGGGCGATCCGAATTTGTCCCCGGACCGGCCGGACCGCCACAATTGATGTTCATCTGCGGCGCGGCACCTGTCGGCAACAACACTTCGCGCGCGTGTCGCATGAACGCCGTATCCCACCCGGCCTTGGCGACGGAGTCCAGCACCAACGTCGTTTTGCGCACGCGGACAATGCTGTCACGCCGCGCGGACGGGCTGAGCTCCGGAACCGTCGCGAGCTTTCGAGTTCCGCGATACGGCCACGCGACGCGTTGCAGACCAGGACTGCCCGGTCCATTCGTCGTGAAGATCGTGTCTCCAGTCGCGTCCTGAATGATGATCTTCACCGGGTTGGCCGGCGCGCTACGGGCGGGAGGACTTCCTCCCGCCAGAACAACTCCGCGCGACTCAGTGGCTGGCGAGGATGACGCGGGCGCTGATGAAGCGGCCGGCGCCGCCGCCGTCACGACCGGAGCGGGCTGCGACGAGGGCGCGATGCGATAAACGATCTCCGCGCCATACTGCGGACTCGTCGCTCCGTACACTTGCTGGTCGTTCGTCTGGCCCATGCGCGGCGGATCGGCGTATTGATACGCGCGCTTCGGCTCGAACAGCATGACGTCGGCGAGCGTCTTCCCGGCCATCTGCTCGAGAGGCGAGACGTCGACGGTGAAGATCCCGCGGCCATGCGTTGCCGCGATCAACTCGCGATCGCGCGGATGAATCTTCAGATCGAACACGGGCACCGTCGGCATCCCGCTCATGAACTTGCGCCAGTTCCGGCCACGATCGGTCGACACGTACGCGCCGACGGACGTTCCGGCGAACAGAAGATCCCGATTGAACGGATCCTCGCGCACCACGTGCACGTGATCCGGTCCGCCCGTCGGCAGTGTGGCCGCGACGGACGTGAAGCTCTTTCCGCCGTCGGCGGTGGCGTACAGGTACGGCGTGAAATCGTTGTTGCGATGGTTGTCGAAGGAGATGTACCAGGTGAGCGTGTCGAAGTGCGATGGCTCGATGCGGCTGACGTACACCTCATTGCTCGGCAGTCCCGGGAACTTCTTCCAGTCGATCTGCGTCCAGGTCGCGCCGTCGTTCGGCGTCACCCAGACATTGCCGTCGTCGGTGCCGGCGTAGAGCAAACCCGGCTTCAGGTACGACTCGGCAAGCGCGACGACGGTTCCGTAGGTCTCGGCGCCGGTCGCGTCCACGGTGATGCCGCCCGTCGTCTTCATGCTCACGTCGATCTTCTTCATGTCCTGCTTCGAGAGATCGGGCGAAATGGAAAGCAGGTTGTCGCCCCGCTGCGTGGACTTGAAGACATGGTTGCCGCCCACGTAAAGCACGTCCTTATTGTGCGGGGACAGGAAGAACGGCGTTTCCCAGTTGAACCGGGTTACGGAGCTGAGAGAATCCTGACGTTGGCGGGCGCGAAGATCGGTGATGTGGTTGCGCACGTCGCGCGTCTCGGGCTGCGTCGTATCCCCGCGGACCAGCACGATGGAGTCCTCGTACTGTCGATAGCGCGCGAAGAATGATCCACCGGCGCCGACGAAGTTCGTTTGACCAGTGGCCAGGTTCCAACGCGAGATGCCCGCGTTCTGCGACTCGCCGTAGATGATCTTCGGGTCCGCCGGATCCTGCGCGGTCCAGAATCCGTCACCGCCGGAATAGCCGAACCAGAATGCCGTACCGACGGCGCCGTTTCGATGGCGGCTCGGTCCACACCACGAGCCGTTGTCCTGCGCGCCCGCGCACACGTTGTATGGCACGGCAAAGTCGTAGCTCACAGCGTAGAACTGACCGATCGGCAAAGAGGTGACCGCCACGTAGTTACCGCCGCGATCCCAGGTTTGCGCCACGCCGCCATCGTTGCCGACGATGATGTGCTCGGGATCGTTCGGGTCGATCCACATCGCGTGGTGATCGACGTGGATCGTCTGCGTTGCCGAACGCGCGGTCTTGCCGCCGTCGTCCGAGAACAGCACCGGCGTGGATGACCAGTAGACGCGATCGGGATTTTTCGGGTCGACGCGGACTTGAGAATAGTAGAAAGGCCGCGTGTCCTGATCGTTCCGGAAGCTCCAGGTCTGGCCGCCGTCGTCAGAGCGATACAGACCGCTCTTATTCTGCGCCTTCGAGCCGGCGGCGGGCTTCGGGTTCGGGTTCGTGTCGGCTTCGACGAGTGCGTAGACGATCTGCGGATTCGAGCGCGAAATCGCGAGGCCGATCCGCCCCTTCTTTGTCTCCGGGAAGCCGCCGCCTTTGATCTCCGTCCAGGTCGTGCCGCCATCGGTCGTCTTCCAGAGACCCGAGCCTTTGCCGCCCGACGACAGGAAGTACGGACCGCGGAGCCGCTGATATGCGGACGCGAACAGGACCTGTGGATTCGACGGATCCATCGCTACGTCGATGAACCCCGTGCTGTCGTCGATGAACTTGATCAACTTCCACGTCGCGCCGCCGTCCTCCGTCTTGTAGACGCCGCGTTCCGGGTTGGACCTCCAGGCGGCGCCGAGCGCGGCGACGTAGACAATATTGGGATTTGTCGGGTGGACGACGATGCGGCCGATGTGCTGCGTCTTCTCGAGCCCCATCAGCTTCCACGTCTTGCCGGCATCGGTGGATTTGTACATCCCCATTCCGGGCTCGATGGTGTTTCGAGAATTCTGCTCGCCGGTGCCCGCCCAGACTTGATTTGTATCCGACGGCGCGATGGCGAGCGCACCCATCGAGACCACGCGCTGGTTGTCGAAGACCGGCTTGAACGTCGTCCCGGCATTGGTCGTCTTCCAGATTCCGCCGCCTGCCGTCGCCACGTAAAAGGTCTTCGACGGACTGGGGATCGCCGCGATATCGGCGACACGACCGCCGAAGTTCGCCGGTCCAATGTTTCGCCATCGGAAGCCGGCGAGGGTGACGGAATCGACTTGTGCCCAGACCGTCGTGGAGAGCGAAAACAGCGACACGATGCCGAGAGCCGGCGCGAGACGACCGAAACGCATAGGTGGGCCTTCGAGAGAATGGGCGAAGAAGGGCAGCCCGGCAGCGGGCTTCCAAGGTTACGAATTAGATGCCTGATCGGCGAGGGCCGTTCGCGCCCGTTCATCCCAGGCAGTTGCGGTCGCCAGGCGCGGGCGAAAGGTTACCGAGGTCCGCACCGGAGAGACCATGGCTTCGACCGCGTTCGCCGCCGCCTCCACCTACGCGCCACCGGCGCGGCCGAGTGCCGGTGTGGGACGCATCGCCGGCATCGACGTCCTCCGCGGGCTCGTCATGGTGCTGATGGCGATCGATCACGTCCGCGTCTATTCCGGCGTACCGGCGGGCGGGCCGACCGCCGGCGTCTTCTTCACGCGATGGGTCACCCACTTCTGCGCGCCGGCGTTCGTCTTCTTTGCTGGAACCGCCGCATTCCTCTATGGGCATCGCTTGGGCGATCGGAAGAAGCTGTCGCGCTACCTCGCGACGCGAGGATTGCTGCTCGTCGTGCTCGAGCTCACGGTCATCCATGTGAGCTGGACCTTCACGTTTCAGTGGGGCTTCATGCTCGGCGGCGTCATCTGGATGTTTGGCTGGTGCATGATCCTGATGGCGGGATTGGTCCGCTTCTCTCCGGCGAACGTCGGCGCGTTCGGCATCGTCGTGATGCTTGCGCAGAGCGTGATGCATCTTCCCGCCCGCTTGCTGCCCTCCCTCGAGCCGCTGTGGAATTTTCTCTATACCGGGGGCGGGATCCAGCTTGGCAAGCGCGGCCCGGATTTAGAGATTCTCTACAACATCATTCCGTGGATCGGCGTGATGGCCGCCGGCTATGGCTTCGGCATGCTGCTTCTTCGCGACGCCGACGAACGTCGACGCATCTGCCTCCGCATCGGCCTCGGCTCGATCGCGGCATTTCTTCTCATCGCCGGAACGATCACCGCGCTCCGCGGCGGAGACCATCGAGCGTTCGTCTATCGTCTGCTCGACCAAAACAAGTATCGCGACTCGCAGCTCTTCCTGTTGATGACGCTCGGTCCGATGATCGCGTTGCTCCCGTTTGCCGACGACGCGCGCGGACGGATCGCGCGTGCCCTCGAGACCTTCGGCCGTGTGCCGATGTTCTACTATCTGTTGCACATCCCGCTCATCCACGCTCTGTCGCTCGTCGCGTGGCGTTTGCGCGACGGCACGACGCACTCCGGCGCCTTCGCGACGGCACCATACATTCAACTACCACCGGGTCAGCGGTGGGGACTCCCCTTGCTGTATCTGGTGTTCGCGATCACCATCGCAATTCTGTATCCGGTGTGTCGATGGTACGCGAGCGTGAAAGCCCGTCACCCGGGCGGAGTGCTTCGCTACATTTAGCCAGACCCATTGACATTCGATGTATACGCGCAGTATCGTGGCGTATACATCGAATCTCGATGGGTATATGCCGCGGACTGTGGATCTGCTCCAGGGAACCCTCGACCTCCTGATCCTCAAGACCCTCTCCTGGGGGCCCGCGCACGGATACGCCGTGGCGCGATGGATCGAGACACTGACCGGTGAAGTCCTTCGTGTCGGTGAGGGCTCACTCTACCCTGCGCTCCATCGCCTCGAAGAACGCGAATGGGTCGAGTCGAGCTGGCAAATCTCGAGCACGAAACGGCGGACCAAGGTGTATCGCCTCACGCCGAGGGGCCGCCAGCAGCTCAAAGCCGAAACGGGCACGTGGGCTCAGTTCGTCGACGCCGTCGGCAAAGTGCTGAAGACGGAAGAGCGTCCCGTATGAGCGAACGCTGGCTCCGCTGGTTTCACCCGACGCGCCGAGACCCAAAGCGCGACGTCGACGACGAAATTCAGTTCCATCTCGAGGCGCGCATCGGCGATCTCGTGTCGCGGGGGGCGTCGACCGAAGACGCCAGACGCCAAGCGCTCACCGAGTTCGGCGACGCCGACGCTGTCCGCGCCGACACCCTCCGCATCGACCAGCGTATCATCCGCGCCGAGCGACGCGCCGACTGGATCTCCGAGTTCATTCGGGATGCGCGTGTTGGATTGCGCTCGCTGCTCCGAACTCCTGCCTACGCGATCACCACCGTCTTGTGCGCCGCGCTTGGCATCGGCGTCACCGGCGCGATCGTCTCCGCGTCGTATTCGATTCTCGTACGCCCGTTGCCATACCCGCACGATGAACAGCTCGTCACGATCTACTCGGATAACCCCGGCCGCGGCTACAAGAGTGTGAACATCTCGTGGCCCGATTTCATCGCCTGGCGCGACCGCAACCAGACATTCAGTGGAATCGGCATCTTCACCTGGAATTCCAACACCATCAGCGGTGGGTCCGGCGACGCTGAACGCGTCACCGGATCGGAGATCTCCCCGAATCTGTTCGCGATCCTCGGCGTGCGTCCCGCGATCGGACGGTTGTTTCTCCCGAACGAGGACGACCGCGGAAGATCGCCGGTCGCCTTGATCAGCCATCGCCTGTGGCTGCGGCGCTTCGGTGGTGACTCGGCGCTCGTCGGCCGTACGATCATGCTCGACGGTCGCGCCTCCACGGTCGTCGGCGTGATGTCGCCGGGCTTCAATTTTCCCGACCGCGGCGACGTGTGGGTGCCGTTCATTACCGACCCGGCGCAGGAGCGACATGGCAATCGCGGCTACGCCGGAGCGATCGGACGGATCAAGCCCGGCGTGACGGTCGAGCAGGCCACCGCCGATTTGCATCGCATCGATGCGCTGCTCGCGCGCGAATTTCCCGATGACAACTCCGGCTGGCAGGCCGGCGTCCTCACGATGCGCGACGATCTCGTCGGCACGCTTCGGAAGCCGCTCGAGGTTTTCCTCGTCGCCGTCGCGATGGTGCTGCTCACCGTCTGCGCAAATCTCGCCAACCTGATGCTCGCTCGTGGCGCCGCGCGCGGTCGCGAGGTGGCGATCCGTGCCGCGCTCGGCGCGTCGCGCGGCAGGATCGTGCGACAACTCATGACCGAGAGCATCGTCACCGCGGTCCTCGGCGGCGCCCTCGGCGTCGGGATCGCATGGTGGGGCGTCCGCTTGCTGCGATTCGCCTTTCCCGATCAGTCGCCGCCCTTCTTCGTGACCCTCGGGCTCGATGCCGTATCGATCGAGTTCATCGTGCTGATCACGCTCGTCACGGGCATTCTGTTCGGCAGTGTGCCGGCGCTGCGAACAGCGCGCGCCAATCTCGATACGACATTGCGCGAAGGCAGCCGCGGGGCGGGCAGCGGATTGCACCGCTCTCGTCTCCGCGCGGCACTCGTCGTGAGCGAGATCGCGCTCTCGGTCGTGCTGATGGTCGGTGCCACGTTGCTCGCGCGCAGCTACAGGAACCTGGCCGGCAGCGATCTCGGGTTCGATGAGCACCACGTCCTTTCGGCGCGCATCACCCTGCCGACGAGTGACTATGCGACGCGCGGCGAGGCAGCCGTGTTCTACCAACGCCTGCTCGACGATCTCCGGCGACGTCCCGATGTGGTCTCGGTCGGGTCGGCGCAGGGCACTCCGTTCAGCGGGTGGAACGTGCAGGGCGAAGCACACGTCGAGGGCGCGCCGCCGCCGAAGCGCGGCGAGGAGTTGATCGCGCACTATCAGTACGTGACACCGGACTACTTCAAGGCGATCGGCGTCCCGCTCGTTCGTGGCCGGTGGTTCACCGACGCCGATCGGGACTCGCTCAATCCGGTCATCCTCGTGAACGAGCTCATGGTCGCCAAGGCATTCGGGGGACGAGATCCGATCGGCAAGCGCATGGCCGGGAGCGGCAGCGATCACGCGGCCACCGTCATCGGTGTGATCAGAGATTTTCGCCACTATCGATTGCCGGAGCCGATGGGGCCGGCGATGTACTATCCGTATGCGTCGTACCCCGGGCGCCAACAAACCGTCGTGATTCGCACGTCGCACGACCATCCGCAAACGGTCATCCCCGAGTTGCACGCGGCGGTTCGCTCCATCGACAAGCGCGTCGCACTCTATCAAGTCCAGACCTTCGACGAAGTCGTGTCACGCTCGCTCTGGCGGCAGCGCCTGCAAGGCAACGTGGTGAGCGTCTTCGCCGCGCTGGCGCTGTGCCTGGCCTGCGTCGGCCTCTATGGCGTGATCTCCTACGCCGTTGCGCAACGAACGCGCGAGCTCGGCGTCCGAATCGCCCTCGGCGCGTCGCGCGGACGCGTCGTCTGGCTCGTCGGAAAGGAGAGCACCCGGTTGGTGCTCGCCGGCGTTTCACTCGGCTTACTCGCCGCGTACTTCGCGGTCGGATTGCTCGAGTCGCTGCTCTACGGCGTGCGGGCGACCGACCCGGGGACGTTTGCTCTGGTGCCCGTGGTCCTCGCCGTTGTCGCTTTGGTGGCGGCGATATTTCCGGCTGTTCGAGCGGCGCGAGTCGATCCGATCATTGCGATGCGGTCTGAGTGAGGTGAGGGCCTCTCTATCGGGCGGACCCTGCTCAACTACTCAAGGCAGAGAACGCGGAGACGCAGGGTCGCAAAGGGCTACAACTGCGGTAAAGGGGCCTATCACCAGGAGCCGGGATTTTTCTTTGGAACCGACGCTCGGGAAGTCACGAGAAGGATCCTGAGCGGCTGTTCCAAAGGAAAGTTCGTCCGGGCTCGTTGTGCGCGGAGGCGTGAGCTGCCTTCGTCCCTCCTCCGCGACTCTGCGTCTCTGCGTTCTCGGCGTTGAGTAGTTAAACAGTGCCGACCCGATAGAGTGACCTAACTCAACTCTCAGCCGCCATCGTGTAACACCACGCCTCCCCCTCCAGCACGGTCTCGCCAGTCTGCCGAGTCACGCCAATTCGCAACTGCGTGACCGGCTTGGTGGCGTGCACGGTCACCACTTTGGCCCGAGCCGTGATCGTATCGCCGATGTAAACAGGCGCCGTGAATTTCCATTGTTGGCTGAGGAACACAGAGCCCGGCCCTGGGAGATCCATCGCGACGAGGGCGTGCAACAGGCCCGTCGTGAGGCCGCCCTGCACGACGAGGCCCCCGAAGCGCGTAGCCTTGGCGAACGCCTCGTCGAAATGCAGCGGATTGTAATCGCCCGTCAGCTCGGCGAACGTCTTGACGTGCGCCTCAGTAAGGGTCAACGACCGCTGTGCTGTCTGGCCAACTACTGGTCGCATCGTGTTCTCCGCTGCGGAAGGCGCGGGAATTCTTCCACGCGTCGGGGATGTCGTCGACACCGCTGATGTGAATGCCGAGGTCTTGAAGAAGTCCGTCCTCGAGCCCGTAGATCAAACCATTGACCGTAACCGACTGCCCGCGCGCCCAGGCATCGCGCACCACGGTGGTCTGGCTCACGTTGAGCACCTGCTCGATAACGTTCAGCTCGCACAGGCGATCGTGGCGGTCATCGATGCTGTGCAGTGCGCGGATCTCGTCGCGATGCTTGTCGCGCACGTCCTGCACGTGGCGGAGCCAGTTGTCGACGAGGCCAAGCCGGTCGTCGCGCAGGGCGGCGAGGACGCCGCCGCATCCGTAGTGGCCGCAGACGATGACGTGGCGAACCTTGAGAACGTCGACCGCGAATTGAATCACCGAGATCGAGTTGAGGTCGGTGTGGACGACGATGTTGGCGACGTTGCGATGCACGAACAGTTCGCCCGGCAATAGCCCGACGATCTCGTTCGCCGGCACTCGACTATCCGCACAGCCGACCCACAGGTATTGCGGCGACTGCTGATGTGTGAGCCGCGAGAAGAATTCCGGATCCTCGCGAGTCATCCTCTCAGCCCACGCCTTGTTATTCGAAAACAGCTGCTCGAGATCGTCCATTCGTTTTCCCGTTTCGTCCGTCGCCCGTCGCCCAAAGCCCTGTCGTCGGCTCCGACTCGGACATTACCTTCCATCGTCTTCATTGTGTAGCCATGACGTGCTTGCATACTTGAACGGGCAGTTTCTCCCGCGCGCCGACGCCGCCGTCCCGGTCGAAGATCGAGGTTTCGTCTTCGGGGACGGCGTCTATGAAGTTTGGCGCGTCGTCGGCGGACGCCTGTTCGAGACCGAGCGGCATCTCGCCCGCCTGAGCTCGGGCCTCGGCGAACTGCGCATCCAGGCGCCCGATCTCGTCGATCCTGAGCGCCTCACCGCGATTGCCGACCGGCTTCTGACCGAGGACGGGCTCCTCGACGGCGAAGCGACCTTCTATGTCGAGGTCACCCGAGGCGTGGCCCCTCGGACACACCAATTCCCATCCGCGAGCATTTCCCCAACAGTTTTCGCGATGGCGAACCGGTTCAAACCCGCCGAACCGCTTCGGCAATCGGGCGCGACGTGCATTACGATGCCCGACATCCGCTGGCTTCGCTGCGACATCAAGACGATTCAACTGCTGCCCAACGTCCTCGGCAAACAAGCCGCGGCCGACGCCGGCGCGCTCGACGTCCTCTTCGTGCGCGACGGCGTCATCACCGAGACATCGCACGCCAACGTCCTCGCGGTGATCGACGGCGCGATTCGCACGCACCCAACGAACAATCTGATCCTCGCCGGTATTACGCGCGCGGTCGTCCTCGAGATCGCGCGCGACCATGGGATACGCGTCGACGAAACGCCGTTTGCGCCGAGCGACCTGTCGCGGGCGAGCGAGATTTTTCTGGCCGGTACGACGACGGACGTCATGCCGATCATTCGCGTCGACGACATCGTGATCGGCGGCGGTCGGCCGGGTCCGATCGCGACGACGCTCTTTCGTGAGCTGCGCCGGCGACTCGACCGTCTGGCGCACGAGCGGGCCGGTCGCGGTGCAGCGACGGCATCGGCCTGATCCTCAACGCCCGCGTGCCCGGAACAACGTTCGACGCGCTGCTCCAAGCGGCGGTTCAGCACCAGCAGGCGCTGGCCGCGCTGCGGAGGCTGTGGGCGTACCTGACGCTCGGCGCGACGGGCATCATCACCGAGGAGGCGACGCCGCTCATCGGCGGCCTCGCTGCCCACGATCGCTATCTGCGACTCTCGATGGTCATGGTGTCGGTGGCCCTCGGAACATGGGTCGCCGATCTCGGGTTGTACTACGTGGGACGGTGGCGCGGCCGCTGGGCTCGCCGCCGCTGGCCGCGGCTCCGGACATGGATGGTGCGCACCTTCAAGATCGTGCGGCGTCATCCATGGCGTGTCTCGGTCGCAGTGCGTTGGGCTTACGGTCTACGGCTGACCCTGCCGATCGCCTGCGGCGCCGCGCGTGTGCCGCTCCCGATTTACCTCATCGGCAGCGCGATCAGCTGCGCAACCTGGTCGGCCGTTTTTACCCTGCTCGGCTGGGCTTTTGGTCGGACGACGCTGATCATGCTCGGCCACGTCCGACGATATGAGAACTATCTGGTCGGATTGATCGTACTGCTAATGGCGATCGTGTTCTACATCATGCGCGAGCGCCACGTCGAAGATGAAGTCGTCGAAGTTCTGTCGTCGGGTGACCCCGCTGAACGTCCCGCGGCGCCCGCCCCGACGGCGAAGACAAAGCCGCAGCACGAACCGGAGGCATAGATGCGAGTGTTGATGCGAAGCGTCGTGGGAATTGCGCTGGCGACCGGGTTGATCGCGGCGAGCAGACCGTCGGTCGGCGCGCCGCCAAAAACGGAGACGATTGTCTTCGCCGGCGGCTGCTTCTGGGGCGTTCAATCGGTGTTCCAGCACACCAAGGGCGTTGTCAGCGCGACGTCCGGCTACGCCGGCGGGACTGTCGCCAAGCCGAGCTACGAGGACGTCAGCTCGGGCCAGACCGGACACGCCGAGTCGGTGAAGGTCGTGTTCGACCCGTCGCAAGTGAGCTATGAGGAATTGCTCAAGATCTTCTTCTCGGTCGTCCACGACCCGACGGAGCTCAACCGCCAGGGCCCGGACGTCGGCACGCAGTATCGCTCAGCCGTGTTTTATCTGACCGATGCGCAGAAGCAGGCGACAGAGGCGTACATCGCCCAGCTCACGTCGTCTCACGCCTACAAGCAGCCGATCGTGACCCAGGTGGCCAAGCTCAAGGAGTTCTATCGCGCCGAGTCGTACCACCAGAACTACGCCGAGCTGCATCCGGATCAGCCCTACATCGCGATCAACGATGCGCCGAAGGTCGAGCATCTCAAGAAGTCGTTTCCGCAGTTCTATACCGACAAGCTGGCGTCGCACGAGTAGCCGTTTCGCCCGTGATGCTTGGTTCGGGCGGGATGGCCTCGCGATGGTGAAGCTCGCGTTAGCCCGCGCGTAGCGACCACGGCGTCGCTCTGTGCGATCACGACGAGGTCGCGCTCACAGCGTGCGTCGCGCGCGATCGACGTCGCCGAATTCCGCGAGCGCGCGCGAGCGCGCTTCGGCATCCGAGATTCCGCCGGCGATCAGTTCTTCGGAGCGTGCCTCGACGTGAAAGGCGATCTCGTCGTCCACCTCGGCGCCGATGTCCCGGCGCCAGAAGCGAAACGCGCGGATGCCGCGATCCCGTCGTGGCGGGCTCATACGGGCGCCGTCGTCGCGCGGACGACCTGACCGACCGCCGCGCTGTACTTCTCCCATGGCGGATCCATTTCGCGATCCCGAACCCATGCATCGGGCCCCAGGACAGCGCTTTGAGGATCATGACGTCGAGTGTGCCCTGGAGGAGATCGAGATCGGAGTCTGGCATACGTCGTACCCTCATACGATGAGGGTACGCTACGCTACGATCCGCCCCCGCAGATGGTAAGGGTAGGCGCTGTCATCCTCCCGAGCGAAGCGAGTGGAGGATCTACTGTCCCGGACTAGTGGCTGGGAATCGCGACCATGCTGACTCGACCGGGCGGCTAGAAGAAATGGATACGGGACAAGCCACGGGATTGAACAGGGAAAAAGTACAGGACGAACTGCATTTTGAATGGGTCGCGGCCGGAGAGACCCTAGCCTTGTCGCAGCAGTTCAATCCTGTATGTGGTCCGTTAATCCCGTGGGTTGTCCCGTATCCATTTTGTGCCAACCTTATTCGGCGGGACGCGTTACGGCCGCGCTCTTAGCCGCCGCCTGGAGTCTATTCCAGGCCGCCGCGACGTGTCCCTCTTCCGTCCGAATGTTGCCGATCGACAACCGCAACGTGAATCGCCCCGAGAGCTTTGTGTGCGAGATGAACATTCCGCCGCTCGCGTTGACTTCGTGCATGATCTGCTCGTTCCGTCGATCCTGCTCCGCCGCGCTCAGTCCGCGCGGCGCGTAGCGGAAGCAGACGAGAGAAAAAGGCACCGGGGCGGCAAGCTCCCAATCGGGTGCCCCTTCGATCCAACCGGCCAGCGCTTGCGCGATCGAACGATGTTCCCGCAGTCGCTCGATCAACCCTTCGACGCCGAACGCCCGAATGACCATCCATAGTTTGAGCGCGCGGAAACGACGGCCGAGCTGGACACCGTAGTCCATGTAGTTGACGACGGAATCCTGCTCGCGCGTGACCAGATACTCGGGCACGAGCGAAAATGCACGTTTGAGGATCTCCGGGCGCCTCACGTATAAGACGGAGCAGTCGAACGGCGTGAACAGCCACTTGTGCGGATTGACGACGAGCGAGTCTGCCCCCGCATCGACGCCGTCGAGCAAATACCGATTTTCGGGAACGATCGCCAGCACGCCTCCGTATGCGCCGTCGACGTGCAGCCACACGGACTCGCCTCGGCAAATCTCGGCGATCGCCGGAACGGGGTCGATGCTCGACGTGCTCGTCGTCCCCACGGTCGCCACACAAGCCATCGGCAGGTAGCCACGCTGGCGGTCCGCGGCGATCGCCGCGCCGAGCGCGTCGGGTCGCATGCGGAACTCGTCGTCCGCGGCGATGTGGACGACGTTGTCGAGGCCAAGTCCGAGCGCGAGCGCGGCCTTGTCGATCGACGAGTGCGCGTGCTCCGACGCGTACACGCGGAGTCGGGGAAGATCGGTCCGCCCCGCCATACCGCGCTCGCGGATCGCGAGCTCCGGCCGCGCCTCGCGCGCCGCGGCGAGCGCCAGCATCGACGACATCGATGCGGTGTCGGTCGTCATCCCGAACCATCCATCGCCCAACCCCAGCATCTGACGCAGCCAATCGGTGACGAGCTGCTCCAGCTCCGTTGCCGCCGGCGACGTTCTCCAGAGCATCGCCTTCACGTCGAGCGTCGCCGACAGCATCTCGGCGAGAATACCCGGCACCGACGACGACGTCGCGAAGTACGCGAAGAAGGACGGATGGTTCCAGTGTGTGATCCCCGGAAGGATCTTCTCGCGAAAATCCTCGAGGATCTCCTCGAGCGGCTCGGCGCGATCGGGCGGCATCGACGGAAGCGAATCCCGGACTTCGCCCGGTTTCATGTCCGACAACACCGGATAACGCTCTGGGTGCTCGAGATACTCGGCGATCCAATCGAGCACAGCGCGCCCTTGCGACAACAAGTCGTGACGGGAAAGGTCGCCGGTCATCTCATCTCCATCGGAAAATCTTCAAGGCGATACCGAAGCAGATGATCATCCAAAGTGCGAGCACGCCGAGCTGAGGCCAGAGCGCGGCGAACGGAACGCCCCGCAGCATCGAGGCGCGCAGCGCATCGTTCGTCGCCGTGAGCGGCAGCGCCTTGATGAACGGCTGCACCGCGCGCGGAAAATTCTCCGACGAAAAGAACACACCGGAGAGGACCCACATCGGAAGCATGCAGAGATTCATCAACCCCGATACGCCTTCGATGGTCTGCGAACGAGCCGCGATCAGCAGCCCGAGACCGCCGAATGCCAGCGCGCTGATGACGACAATCGCCGCGATCGAAAGCCATGAGCTCCGCATTGGAATCTTGAACAGCAGCACCGAGGCGCCGATCAGCACCACCGCCTCGATCGTCAGCAACACGAAGCGTGACACGACGTACGAGGCGAGGTACTGGGCGCGCGACATCGGCGTCGCGACGAGCCGTTTCAGCAGTCGCTTGCGACGCTGATCGACGATCGAGAAGCCGAGGCCCCAGATCCCGCCGCCCATGATCGTCATGCCGAGCAAGCCGGGAACGACGAAGTCGATGTACCTCGAGCCGGCTTCGCGGACGAATCGATCGGAGGCGCCGACAACATCCTGACGTCCCTCGCCGCGTTGAAGCGCATCGTTCGCCAGCAGCTTCGCCGTGCGTGCGTCCGGACGTGTGTCGTCGTATTCGTAGGCCACCCCGCCATCGGCATTGGGTGTGAGGACGACCGCCACGCGTCCCGTGCGCAGCGCGACGCGCGCGCTGTCCGCCGGCAGCTCCTCGACGGCGAGCCCCCGATCGCGCTTCAGCGCCTCGAGGTAAGGCCCCGACTTCGCGCTGCCGCTCACCACCGCCACGTGCGCTACGTCCGGCGGTTTGCTTCGAAAGGCGATGCCCAATCCAATGGCGAGAAGAATCGGGAAACCGAACGACCAGAAGAGCGCTTCGGGCTCGCGCAGGTACTCGCGAAATCGAACGAGCACCAACTGCAGAAGCGGGTTGTTCCCGCGTTGCTCACTCATCGCGCAATTGCCTCCCGGTGAGTGAAACGAACACATCCTCGAGCGTCGCGGAGTGCGTCGTGAGCTGCGCCAGCTCCAGTTGCCGCGACGCGAGGAAGGCGAGCAGCGCCGGAACCGTCTGATGCAGCGCGCCGACCTGCAGCTCGTACTCGCCGGCGACGGCTCGTGCCACACGAACGCCATCGAGCGAGCCGAGTGTCGCTTCGTCCAGTGTCGGCGACCCCTGAACGACCGCGAACTTTACCACGTGCTCGGCCCCGAGCGACGCGATCAACTGCAGCGGCGTGCCGAGCGCGATGACCTTCCCGTGATCCACGATCGCCACACGATCGCAAAGGATCTCGGCTTCGTCCATGTAATGCGTGGTCAGAATGATCGTCCGACCCAACCGCTTGAAGTCGGTGATCAGGTCCCAGAGCTGCCGGCGCGACTGAGGGTCGAGGCCCGTCGTGGGCTCGTCGAGGAAGATGAGGTCCGGATCGCCGACGATGGCACATGCGAGTGCAAGTCGCTGCTTCTGCCCTCCCGATAGCTTCCCAACCCGCGCGTCGCGCTTCTCGTCGAGCTGGACCACTCTGATCACGTCGTCGACCGGCCGTCCCTTCGCGTAGAAGCTCCGAAACAAACGGACGGTCTCCTCGACGGTCAGTTTCTCCGCAAGCTGGGTTTCCTGCAGCTGAATGCCGAGCCGCTCCCGGAGCTCGTGCTCGTCGTGGTCCCAACGCAGCCCGAGCAGCTCGACAATGCCGGCATCCGGTGTCAGCAGACCCTCGCAGACCTCGATGGTCGTGGTCTTCCCGGCGCCGTTCGGGCCAAGCAGGCCGAAGCACTCGCCCGGTGGAACGGCGATGTCCACGCCGTCCACCGCCCGTACGTCACCGTAATGCTTGCGGAGCCCTTCGACCCGGAGCGCGAGATTCGCCGTCGATGGCACGTGACCGTTCAATGGGAGTAGGACTTAATGCAATCGAGGCAGAGTCGGCCCCGCAATGGAGACAGCCGCTTACGAAACCCGCACCGCGACACGAACGTAGCATAGGCAGGTTTCCTCGAGGCTTTCCCCATGCTGCTCCTCCTCGGCGCTGCGTTCGCGCTGAATTTCCAGGGATCGCAACAGCCGCCGACGCCCAGGTCGAAACGGCTGCCCGTCGTTCGCGATAGCGCCGCTGCGGACTCCGCCAGCTCGACGAAGGATCACGTCCGCACGCAGGGCCATCGACGGGCGGTGACCGCCGATCTCGCGGAAAATGCGTTCAAGGATCCAACCGCCAGGATCACGCTCCTCAAGGCCCGCGCGGCGCGGTTGTCCCAGGACTCGGAGCTCGTCGGGTACGATGCGATGTCGCATCAGCGGCTGTCTGTCGGCATGGGCTTCGGCAAGCTCGGGCGCGACCGCCTGCTGTTCCGCCACGAAGCCGCTTCGCGAGTGCAGTGGCAGCGTGGCGTCGGTGCCTGGGTGGACGTCAAGGGCGCTCGAACCGCCATCCCGATCGCGCCGAGCACCGAAGCGCACGACGAGCTCCGCAAAGAGATCCGAAACGAGATGAATGATCCGGAGCTCATGGGAGAGATTCCCTACTATCCGGGCTACGAGCCGCTCTGGGTGGGCGGCGGCAACATCGCGCGCACGCAGGTGGACGAGAGCGAGATCGTGAATCCCGTCGCCGACGGCGCCGAAGCGTACTACACCTACCAAACGGGCGACTCGATCAGCTTCCGGCTGCCCGATGGAAAGACGATTCAGCTCCGCGAGCTCAAGATTCGCCCGCGCCAGCCGAAGTGGAACCTCAGCGTCGGGTCGCTCTGGTTCGACACGAAGTCGGGCCAGATGGTCCGTGCCGCGTATCGCATGTCAGTCCCGATGGATATCTGGGCCGTCGCGACGGAGGAGGATCCGAAGTCGATGGACGACGTGCCCGTCTGGGTGAAGCCGATGATCACGCCGATGAAAGCCGAAGTCTCGGCGATCGCGATCGAGTATGGGTTGTACGAGGGAAAGTTCTGGCTGCCGCGCGTTCGACTCGCCGAGGGCGAAGCGCAGGTCAGCTTCATGCACGTGCCGTTCAAAGTGCAGGAG
>JAICJQ010000179.1 GCA_025928335.1 Gemmatimonadaceae bacterium | reverse complement strand
GTGATCGAGATGAATCCGCGTGTGTCGCGTTCGTCCGCATTGGCCTCGAAGGCGACGGGCTTCCCGATCGCGCGCATCGGCGCCAAGCTCGCCGTCGGCTATCGGCTCGACGAGATCCCGAATGACATCACGAAAACGACGCCGGCGTCATTCGAGCCGGTGCTCGATTACGTCGTCGTGAAGATTCCGCGCTTTGCGTTCGAGAAATTCCCCTCGGCCAACCCGTACCTGACGACGCAGATGAAGTCCGTCGGCGAGGCGATGGCGATCGGGCGCACATTCAAGGAGGCGTTTCAGAAGGGCCTGCGCGCGCTCGAGATAGGCCGGTCGGGATGGGTAGCGGCCGCGCGTCCGCTGGACGACCGGTTGACCGATGATACGGTGGAAACGTTGCGCGGTGCCCTCCGTCAGCCGACGCCGGAGCGGATCTTCCAGGTGAAACGCGCGCTGGAGCGCGGGTTCAGCGTCGCCGATCTGCACGAGCTCACGGCCATCGATCCGTGGTTCCTCAACCAGATGCGCGAGCTGGTCGAGGCCGAGCGCGATTACGCGACGCGCGAAACGGCGGATGCCGCTGTGATGCGCCGCATGAAGCGCATGGGCTTCTCCGATCGTCAGCTCGCCGGTCTTCGCAACGAGCATGAGCGCGATGTCCGCCAGCGGCGCTGGGCGCTCGACGTGCGGCCGGCGTACAAGATGGTCGACACCTGCGCCGGTGAGTTTCCGTCGGCCACTCCATATCTCTACAGCAGCTATGACGAGGAGAGCGAAGCCCCGAAGTCCGGACGCCGCTCCGTCGTCATTCTCGGCAGCGGTCCGAATCGCATCGGGCAGGGGGTCGAGTTCGACTACTGTTGCGTGCGCGCCGTGATGGCTCTGCGTCAGCGCGGATTCGAGACGATCATGATCAACTCGAACCCGGAAACCGTGTCGACGGACTTCGACACGTCCGACAAGCTGTACTTCGAGCCGCTCACGCTCGAGGATGTCCTCGAGATCGTCGAGCGCGAGCAGCCGGAAGGCGTGATCGTGCAACTCGGCGGCCAGACGCCGCTCAAGTTGACGCGCGACCTCGAGGCGGCCGGCGTCCGCATTCTTGGCACGTCGCCCGATGCCATCGACATCGCCGAGGATCGCCGGCGATTCGAGAAGATCGCCCGCGAGCTGGGTCTCGAGCAGCCGCCGAACGGAACGGCGACGGCGGTCGACGAAGC
Source organism: Gemmatimonadaceae bacterium (assembly GCA_025928335.1). Classification (GTDB taxonomy): domain Bacteria; phylum Gemmatimonadota; class Gemmatimonadetes; order Gemmatimonadales; family Gemmatimonadaceae; genus JAQBQB01. The sequence continues at coordinate 8,144 of JAICJQ010000179.1, read as the reverse complement.
GCTCGCCGTGGCGGAGCGGATCGGATACCCTGTGCTCGTGCGTCCGTCGTACGTGCTCGGCGGCCGCGCGATGCAGATCGTCTACGACGGCCCGTCGTTGCAACAGTATTTCGCGACGGCCGCGCGGGTGTCCGAAGAGCGCCCGGTGCTCATCGACCGGTTCCTCGAGGATGCGTTCGAGTGCGACGTGGACGCGATCTCCGACGGCAATCAGGTCGTGATCGGCGGAATCATGCAGCACATCGAGGACGCCGGAATTCATTCCGGTGATTCGGCGTGCGTGTTACCGCCGTATCTCGTCGGTGAGCGGGACATGCAAACGATGCGCGAGCAAACCGTGGCGCTGGCGAAGGCGCTGCAGGTCGTCGGGTTGATCAATGTGCAGTACGCCATCAAAAACGGCGTCGTCTACATCCTCGAGGTCAATCCGCGCGCCAGTCGTACGATTCCCTTCGTGTCGAAGGCGATCGGAGTGCCGTTGGCGTCGCTCGCCGCGCGCGTCATGCTCGGTGAGACGCTCGACGACGTCGGGTTCTCCGAGGAGATCATGCCTCCCTATGTGTCGGTGAAGGAGGCCGTGTTCCCGTTCAACAAATTCCCCGGAACGGATCCCGTGCTCGGGCCGGAGATGCGCTCCACCGGTGAGGTGATGGGCATCTCCGATTCCTTCGGCTCGGCGTTCGCCAAGGCGCAGTTGGCGGCCTCGAACGGGCTGCCGCTTCAGGGCGCCGTGCTGATCACCGTCGTCGACTCCGACAAGCCGACGGTGACACCGATCGCGCGCCGATTCCACGAGATGGGGTTCGAGGTGATGGCGACGGCCGGCACCGCCGCGTATCTGCGCGGCCGTGGAATTCCAGCGCAACGCGTGTTCAAGGTGCACGAGGGCCGGCCGAACTGCCTCGACATGATCGTCAACCGGGACGTGCAACTCCTCATCAATACGCCGATGGGGAAGCACGCGCAGCTCGATGACTATCTGCTCCGACAGGCGGCGATCGTGCATCGGGTGTCGTATACGACGACGATGTCCGCGGCGAATGCCGCGTCCGACGCCATTCTTTCGCTGCGGTCACGCCGGAGTTCGGTGAAGTCACTTCAGGAATGGCAGGCGATGCTCGCCGAGACGGGCGCGCTGTCCGACGGCGGTGTGCACGCGTGAGCGACGTCTTTATCCACGAATCTGCATATGTCGACGACGGCGCCGAGGTCGGCGCCGGAACGAAGATCTGGCATTTCTGCCATGTGATGCCCGGTGCCGTCATCGGCGAGAAGTGCAGCCTGGGGCAAAATGTCGTCATGATGAGCGGCACGCGGATGGGTCGGAATTGCAAGATCCAAAACAACGTCTCGATCTATGAAGGTGTTGAGCTCGAGGACGACGTGTTCTGCGGACCGTCGATGGTTTTTACGAACGTGGTGAATCCGCGCAGCCACGTGTCGCGCCGAAACGAGTACAAGCGCACCCTCGTTCGGCGCGGCGCATCGATCGGCGCCAACGCGACGATCGTCTGCGGGGTCACCCTTGGTGAATACGCTTTCATCGGCGCAGGCGCCGTGGTGACCAAGGATGTGATGCCCTACGCCCTCATGGCCGGTGTCCCGGCCCGGCGTATCGGCTGGATGTGCCAGTGCGGGGAACGACTCCCCGATTCGTGGAGGGGGGTCGCAGTGTGCGCCGCGTGCGGAGCGGGGTACGTTCGTGACGGCGAGGGTATCCGCCCTGTCTAATATTGCCATCGTTTTTCTCACTTGGGTTTCTCACTGATGCCTGTACCACTGCTTGACCTGCGTGCCCAGCACGCGACGATCCGCGACGAGATCGTGCCGGCCATGATGGAGATCGTCGATTCGCAGCTGTTCATCCTCGGTGCGCCTGTTGAGCGGTTGGAGCAACAGGTTGCCGCGCTGTCACATACGAAGTACGCCGTCGGCTGTGCGAGCGGCACCGATGCGCTGCTCCTCGCGCTTCGCGCGCTCGACGTCGGTCCCGGGGACGAAGTGATCACGACGCCGTTCACCTTTTTCGCCACCGCCGGGACGATTCACAATGCCGGCGCCACGGCGGTGTTCGTCGACATCGACCCGCGGACCTACAATATCCTGCCCGACGCCGCCGGCGCGGCCCGTACGTCCAAGACCAAGGCTGTCGTGCCGGTCGACCTCTTCGGGCAGATGGCGGCAATCGAACAGGTGATGTCGGCGCTGCCCGGTGTACCGCTGATCGAAGATGCGGCGCAGACCATTGGCGCTCGCCGCTCGATCGACGGTGAGTGGCGCATGGCCGGCGAGGCCGCGACGATCGGCACGTTCAGCTTCTTCCCATCGAAGAATCTTGGCGGCTACGGCGACGGCGGTATGATGGTCACACAGGACGAGCGCCTCGCTACTCGGCTGCGCCGCCTCCGCATGCACGGCGGGGCCAAGATGTACTTCCACGACGAAGTCGGCTTCAACAGCCGTCTCGACGCGATGCAGGCGGCGATTCTCAGCGCCAAGCTGCCGCACCTCGCCACGTGGAGTTCCAAGCGTCGCGACAACGCCGCGTATTACAACGCGGCCTTCGCCGAGTTGCACGACATCGTCACGCCGTACGTCGAGCCGGCCAACGAATCGATTTTCAATCAGTACACGATTCGCGTCGAGCGCCGCGATGATCTGCAGGCCTTTTTGAAGGAACGCGGCATCGGCTCGGCCATCTACTATCCGCTCCCGCTGCATCTCCAACCATGTTTCGAGTACCTCGGCTACAAAAAAGGCCAGTTCCCCGAAGCGGAAAAGGCGGCGAAGCAAGTGCTTTCGCTGCCCATTTACCCCGAGCTGACTCGCTCGCAGTTGAACGAGGTGATTGATGGCGTCCGAGCGTTCTATGGCCGCTGATTCGAGCATCAAGCAACGGCTGCTCGCGCGGATCAACGACCGCTCGGCGGTCGTTGGTGTCATCGGACTCGGGTACGTTGGTCTGCCGCTCGCCGTGGAATTCGCGAAGGCTGGCTTTCACGTGATCGGCTACGACGTGAGCCAGCGGGTCGTCTCTTTGCTCACGGCCGGCGAGTCGCACATCCAGGACGTCTCAAGCTCCGAAGTCGCCGAGCTGGTTCGCTCCGGCAAATTCGAAGCGACGACCGACGAAAACCGGCTCGCCGAGGCCGACGCGATTTCGATTGCCGTCCCCACGCCGCTCAGCAAGACGCGTGATCCCGACATGAGCTACGTGCTTTCGGCCGCGGATGCCGCGATGCGGCAGGCGCACAAAGGCATGCTGGTCGTGCTCGAGAGTACGACGTATCCAGGCACGACGCGTGAGATCCTCGTGCCGGCGTTGGCCAGCCGCGGCTTCACGGTCGGTGAAGACGTCTTCGCCGCCTTCAGCCCGGAGCGCGTCGATCCGGGCAATCCCGTTTACCAGACAAAGAATACGCCAAAGGTCGTCGGCGGGGTCACACCGAATTGCGTCGAGCTGGCGGCTGCGCTGTACGGCAGCTGCATCGACACGATCGTGCCGGTGTCAACGACGGAGGCGGCCGAGCTGACCAAGCTGCTCGAGAACACGTTCCGCGCCGTGAACATCGGCCTCGTGAACGAGATGGCGATCATCTGCGACAAGCTTGGTGTGGACGTCTGGGAAGTCATCGACGCGGCGTCGACCAAGCCGTTCGGCTTCATGAAGTTCACGCCGGGGCCGGGCATCGGCGGTCACTGCATCCCGCTCGATCCGCATTACCTCGCGTGGAAGATGCGGACGTTGAATTACAAGACGCGCTTCATCGATCTGGCGAGTGAAATCAATAGCCAAATGCCTGCCTTTGTCGTGGAGAAGGTTGCGCACGCACTGAATGCCGAACGCAAGCCGGTAAACGGCAGCGAGGTGCTGGTGCTTGGCGTCGCCTATAAGCGCGACATCGACGACGTCCGCGAGAGCCCGGCGCTCGACGTCATGCGACTCCTCGAGGAACAGGGCGCGACCGTGCACTTCCACGATCCGTACATCGACTGCGTGCGCGAGGAAGGCCACGTGCGCGAGGGTGTCGATCTCACGCCGGAGCGACTCGCGGCGGCGGACGCGGTCGTGATCGTGACGGACCACCGCGCCGTGGATTATCAGATGGTGATGGACAACGCATCGCTGATCGTCGACAGCCGTAACGTCACCGCCGGCCTCGTGAAATCCAAAGCGCGCGTCTTGTCGATCTCAGCGCTCAAATCCGCTGCCAGTTTCGCTTCCTGAGGATTCATGAATATTGCCGTCGTTGGAACCGGCTATGTGGGGCTCGTCGTCGGCGCGTGCCTGGCCGAGACCGGTAACCAGGTTGCCGGTGCGGACGTCGACGTCTCGAAGATCGATCGGCTGAAGCAGAATATTCTGCCGATTTACGAACCGGGGCTCGAGCATCTCGTCGAGCGTAATCAGGCGGCGGGACGCCTCACGTTCACGACCGACGTCCAGGAGGCGATCGGAAAGAGCGAAGTCGCGTTCATCGCCGTCGGCACGCCGCCCGGAGAAGACGGCTCGGCCGACCTTCGCTACGTGCTCGCCGTCGCCGAGGAAATCGGCAAGTCGATGAAGCGCGAGATGGTCGTCGTCACGAAGTCGACGGTTCCGGTGGGCACGGCGGGGAAGGTGGCGGAATGCGTCGCCAGGCACGCGAAGCATCCGTTCCATGTCGTGAGCAATCCGGAATTCTTGAAAGAAGGCGCGGCGGTGGACGATTTCATGAAGCCGGATCGTGTCGTGCTCGGCGCGGAGACGGATCATGCGCGCAGCGTGATGACCGAGCTCTACGCGCCATTCGTCCGCACCGGCCGTCCGATCATCTTCATGGATATTCCGTCGGCCGAGATGACGAAGTACGCGGCGAACGCGATGCTCGCGACGCGCATCTCGTTCATGAACGACGTTGCCAACTTGTGCGAGCGCGTGGGCGCGAACGTCGATCTCGTTCGGAAGGGCATCGGCAGCGACGATCGCATCGGCTCCGCGTTCCTCTTCCCCGGCCCCGGCTACGGCGGCTCGTGCTTTCCGAAGGACGTGAAGGCCCTCGTGCGAACGGCTCGCGAGCAGGGAACCTGCCTGCGAATTCTCGAGGCGGTCGAAGCGGTGAATCAGGATCAAAAGCACCGCATGTTCGCCAAGCTCCGGCAAGCGCTCGGTGAGGACCTCACCGGAACGCGCGTGGCGATTTGGGGACTCGCGTTCAAGCCGAACACCGACGACATGCGCGAGGCTCCGGCCCTGTCGCTGATCGAAGACCTGCTGGGCGCGGGTGCGTCCGTCGCCGTGCATGATCCGGTCGCGATGGACGAGGCCAAGCACAAACTCGGTACGAGCGTCGACTTTGCCGCAACCAGCTACGACGCGCTCGAGGGTGCCGATGCGCTGGCTGTCGTCACCGACTGGAACGAGTATCGCCATCCGGATTTTCCGCGGATGCGACAGTCGTTGCGCCGTCCGGTCATCGTCGACGGTCGCAATCTCTACGCGCTCCATCGCATGGCGGAGTTGGGCTTCCGGTATCACTCGATCGGTCGGAGAGCGATCGCGTGAAGATCGTCATCACCGGTGCCGCGGGGTTTCTCGGCTCGCACCTCTGCGACCGCTTCCTCCGCGACGGACATCAGGTGATCGGCGTCGACAACTATTTGACGGGATCGCCCGACAACATTCGTCACCTCGCCGACAACGACGCGTTCCGTCTCGTCGAAGCCGATGTCTCGGCGGGCATCCCGCTCGACGAACCGATCGACGGCATTCTGCACTTTGCGTCCCCCGCGAGCCCGATCGACTACTACGAATTTCCCGTCGAGACGCTCAAAGTCGGATCGTACGGCACGCACAACTGTCTCGAGCTCGCGCGTCAGCAGAAGGCGCGCTTCTTTCTCGCGTCCACGTCCGAAGTCTACGGCGACCCGGCCGTACATCCGCAGAAAGAATCGTACTGGGGCAATGTCAACTCGATCGGTCCACGCTCGGTGTACGATGAGGCGAAGCGCTACGCCGAGGCCGTGACGATGGCGTATCACCGGCACCACGGCGTGGACACGCGGATCGTCCGCATCTTCAACACGTACGGCCCGCGTATGCGGCCGCACGACGGCCGCGTCGTGTCGAACTTCATCGTGCAAGCACTGACCGGCGAGCCGTTGAGCATCTACGGCGACGGCAGCCAGACGCGCAGCTTCTGCTACGTCGACGACGAGGTCGAGGGGATCTATCGCCTGTTCATGAACGGCGACTCTCAACCGACGAATATCGGCAACCCGGACGAGTACACGGTGCAGCAGCTCGCGGACATCGTCCTCGACCTCACGGGGTCGTCATCGACGATCGCGCGTCAGCCGCTGCCGGCGGACGATCCGAAACTCCGACGGCCGGATATTACGCGTGCGCGGACGATGCTTGGCTGGGAGCCGAAGGTGCCGGTGCGCGATGGTGTGGCGCGGACGATTCAATACTTTCGGCAACTGCTGGCCGAATCGAAGCTGTCGACACGCACGATGGCGGAGCCCCAAGCGCGTTGAGGCGGCGCTAGAGCAGAAAGTCGCTTCGTAGTAGCTGGCGGGCCTTCCACCAAAGCGCACCGAGCACCGTCGATCGTCTGAGCACGACGCTCGCTTCGCCGGACGCCCCGACCCGCCACGTGGCGTCGGCGAGTCGACGGGCGCGAACTTCCACCGCGCCGGCGTGCTGGTCGGCGGCATCAGCGCCCGCGGCAACCGCCGATATTTCTCCCGTCCACGGGTGGCTGACGTCGGTATAGGACACCGCGTGAACGAGTTGTCCCGGTCGAACGCGCACCGACCCCGCATTCGGTAGCGCGATGCGCAATTCGACCGAATCCGCGGCGATCACGATCAGCAACGAATCGCCGGGAAGAACGAGTCGGCCGTGGAGATCCTCCGGACGTGGCGTCGCAACCATGCCGGCGGCCCGCGCGCGAACCGTCAGTCGCCCCGCGCGTTCTTCCAGCGCCGAAAATGTGGCGGCCGCGGCGTCTCGTTCGGCGGCGAGTCTGCTTTCCTCGGCGAGTCCGCCTCGCGCGCGAGCCGCCATCTCGGCGCGGGATAGTGAGTCGATGGCGCTCCCCGCCGCCAGCAACTGTTCGTCGAGCGCGCGGTCCGCGAGACGGAGCAGCGGGACCCCAGCCGCGACACGCTCGCCGCTCGCGACGAACACGTCGGTTACCACGCCGCTATCCCCCGCGACGATGGCCTGGGTGAGTGTTCCGGCGGTCGTGAATCGGCCATTGGTGCTCACCGTCCACGGCGCGAGCAATAGGCCGATCGCCACGACGCTGGCAACAACGGCGATCCGAGCGAATCGCGGCCGCCGCGCACGAGCCGCGCGAGCGGCGAGAATCACCGCGCGGGTCCAGTCGCCGATCGTCTTTCGCGCGGCGATGGCCAGTGCCAGGAGCATGAAGAATACGCCTGCCGCACCGAGCGCACGCTGTGCCCATCCGAGCGCCAAACTCGCGAGAAGGGCGAACAGCCCGGCGATGTAAACCGAGGAAAGCGCGCCGTAGATGAAAAAGACGCGCCGCTCACGCGCCGTCGCGGGCGGCTCCGGCGCCTCGAGGCGGAAGACATGCTGGCGAACCCACCACCGAAGGTGCGCGGACGCACGATGCCGAAGGTTCCCGATCTCCAGCCAATCGGAGAGGGCGAAGTAGCCGTCGAGCGGCAACAGCGGATTCGCGTTCGTCAACAACGTCGTGGCGCCGCCGACGAGCATCGCGGCCACGGCCGCGTCGGCGATGAGGGTGCCGGGCGCGGCCGCCCACCAGACGATCGTCGCCAAGCTTGCCAGCACGAGCTGGATCCACATTCCGGCGGCAGTCACCCAGAGTCGCGCGCGTCGTTCCGGAAAGCTCCACGCGTCGCTGACGTTGCAGAAGAACGCCGGCTGAAAGTAGAGCAGCATGAACCCGAGCTCGCGGACCTCGCCACCAAAATACTTGCACGTGAAACCGTGGCCGAGCTCGTGAACGAGAACGACAAACAGCGCCACCACCCAGAACAGCAACGCTCGGCTGACGGTCAAGTTGTGAAGCGAGTACGTCGCCGCCAACGCGGAGGTGAACGTATGCCATCCCTGCCCGAGGATGATGCCGTACGCGGCAAAAAGCGCGACCGACACGCCGATG
>JAICJQ010000192.1 GCA_025928335.1 Gemmatimonadaceae bacterium | reverse complement strand
GGGACGCGGCTATAATATAGCAAAACTATAGCAGCGTGCTAATCGCTCTTGGCAGCGAAGATTGTCGGTAAGTTATTGATTTTATTGAGGGATTTGCGACGGATTAATCGGGCCGTCTAATCCAAAGTCCGATGTCCTGCCATTGGACGAGGGGGCAGTGAGCCCTCAAAGTTATTCGGCCGTCTCCACTTGTACAACTCGATCGGCCGTGCGCGTCATCGATACACCGCAATCGTTCTCACGCGCGATGGCCGCGGCGTCCGGCGCCTCGGAAAACACGCCAAACACGGCGGAACCCGACCCGGCGAGCAGGGAAATAGCCGCGCCAAGCGATGCCAGGTCGTCGGCGAGCTCGAGAACCTCGGGATGCCGTTTGCCGACGACCGCGTGAAAATCGTTCGTCGCGACCGTGCCGATCGCCTCCCACGTGGCGAGGTCGTCCGGTTCGATGACGGACCCGATCGGCACATACGTCCCGCGGTCCGCCGCGAGCCAGCCGTAGGCATCTGTCGTTGCGACCGCAAAGGGCGGCGTGAGGACAGCCACCGGTCGTGGGTCCAATCTTCGGACCGGATGCAGCCGCTCGCCCCGGCTCCACGCCAGGGCCATTGGGCTGTCGATCGTCATGAAAGGGACGTCGGCACCGAGTGGCGCCGCGATCTCCACCAGTTGCCGTCCAAGCGGCCGCGGAGCGAGCGCGTCGAGACAGCGCAGGACGGCTCCGGCATCCGCACTGCCGCCGCCGAGCCCGGCGCCGACGGGGATCTGCTTTCCGATTTCTATCTCAAAGCCGGCCGGCCATCCCGTCGCCTCCTGATAGACCGCGGCCGCGCGGTACGCGAGGTTCTTCTCTGTTGGCCCGACGCCGGAGCTCGGCATCGCCGGACCCGCGCAATCGATCGTGCGTCCCGAACCGGTGGCTCGCACTCGGACTTCGTCCCCCAAATCGAGGCGGAGGAAGACTGTTTCGATGGAGTGATAGCCGCCTGCTTCGCGCGCGAGGACGCGCAGCACGAGGTTGACCTTGGCCTGCGCGACGACTCGGGCCGACGTCATTCCCGGCTTCCGGCCGCCGAGTTGATGTCGCCCAGGTGAACGCCGAGCCGAATGAAGTAGTAGGCGCCGATGAGCGTGATCGGAATGAACGACGCGACGTGGAACAGGAGGGCGTACGTGACCGCGTCCGAATTGGCCACGCCGTACAGTCCGAGGGCGACGGTGGCGCCGAGCTCGAAGGCTCCGAAAAACCCGGGTGCCTGCGGAAACGCGACGGCGATGACGATGATGCCCTGCAGCACGAGTGTCGCCGCCAACGGAACCTGAATGTGCAGGGCGACCAGTCCCAGCCAGAACGCGACGGGCTGGAGCAGCCAATGGAGCAGGGTCCACCACGTTACGACCGCGAAGTGGCGTGGAGTGCGGAGCACGCTCAAGCCTTCGGCGAACCGGCGGAGCATTTCGCTTCCGCGGCGTTCGATGGTTGACGAAACGCGCCGGGCGGCCAATTCGAATAGTTTAATGAGCGTCTCGGGAAAAAAGACCAGAGCGTAAAACCCGAGCAACAGCACGAGGGAGCCGGCGACGATCACTCCGGCCGCGTGATTGAGCGAGTGGCCGTTGATGGTCGTCGACGCCGGGAAGTGGGCGAGGACTACGCCGACTGCCAGCAGCAGCATCGTGACAATCCCGTCGAACACGCGATCCACGGCAACCGACGCGAGGGAGGTGGCGAAGCTGACGGGCGGGATCTGGCGCGTGAGCGCGAATGACCGGGCCAACTCGCCTGCGCGCAGGGGGACGACGTTGGTCACCATCTGGCCGATGGCAACCGACCGCCATAGTGGCCCCAGCGGCAGCTTCGGCGCGACGGGATCGAGGATGGTGCGCCATCGAATCGCGCGTAGCGGGAACATCAACGTCGCCGTAATGGCGCTCGCGATGAGCAGCCAATAGTTCGCGTGGCGTGCGTTCTCCAACGCGCGCGACAGGTCCAACTGCCGGAACGCGAAATACAGAAAAACGGCGCTGACGGCCAATCCGAGGGCGCCCCGCCAGCCGAACTTCATCGATCGCTATTCGGCGCGCGCCAGATCCAACAGATCGAACAGCTCGTCCAGCGCGGCCTGATCCGAAGCGCCGCCACGTTTACGCAAATCGTCTCGGATCTCGACCGCGCGGTCGAGGGCAGCACGGCCGCGATAGAGCAGCGAGTCGATCGGAACGACGGTGTCCTCCGGAATCGCGACCGGTGCGGCAAATGGATTCTCGCCCAGCGCGTCGAGGGCCTCGATCGTCGAATCGAGCAGGGACGACGCGGGCATGCTCTTCGGCGACGTCGTCGCCGCGATGGACTCCGAGCCGACGTCGATGGGCTCCGGTTCCTGGCCGCCGACGATCGCGCGAAGACGGCGGCGGAGGTCGTCCCCCCCGGCGCCGGGCGACGTGAGAATCGTCGCGAGCTCCGAGAGTGCGGCCAATGCCTCGACATCGCCCGATTCCGCTGCCGGCGCGTGACTCGCGATGAACTCGGCGACTCCGCGCTCGCCGAAACTCGTCGCCGCGGCCTGGATCGCGTGGAGGACGCGAGCAAGATCGCGCCGCACGCGGCCACCGGTGGTCTGTGTGCCGGTCCGCAGCGCGTCGAGCACGCGGCGGAGATGCTCGCCGAGGCTCACCAGCTCGAGCCGGAAGCGCTCGTTGGCCGACGTTGGTGGCGTGGCCGCCGATTCAACCACACCGGAAGCGTCGTCGGCGTAAAAGAGCTCGGCGATCGGAACGATGCGCTCGCGCTCCGCCAATCGGGTATTCCACGCTTCGAGCGCGGTGTAGAATCGCGTCTTGGTCGGGTCGGCCGGATCAAGCGCACCGCCCCCGCGAAGCGCGGCGGCAAGGGCGCGCAGATGCACCGATGCGGCGTCGAGCAACTCGCGCTCTGTCGGGTCTTCGGATCGCGTCCCAGCTTCACGTGCTCGGGCTGCCTCCTCGATCGCCTCGAGCACGTCGCCCAGCGCGCCGAAATCGGAGACGCCCGCCACACCACGCAAAGCGCGAACGCGAGCGAGCACGTTGGTGAGCGTGGCAGTCGACGCCGCTGGCGTTTTGAGAAGCTCCAAACCGGCGCCGATGTTCGCTGCCTCGGAGGCAAAGAACATCGCGGTTGAACCGGAGCCCCCGCCGGTCGGGGGCGAGAGCGAGGCTGCGGGGGCGGCGGCGTACTTCGCCAGGGACGCGATCCGCGACTCGGCGCGGCGATCCTCCGCGGCCGACCAGGTTCGTGCCGCGTGAATCAGGGTTTTGAGCTCGTCGATCGCCGCGACGAGTGCGGCACTGAGCGCCGGCTCCCACTCCTTGGAGCCGTCATGGAGCGCGCGGCCCACTCGCTCCACGGCTCCAGCGAGGTCGGCAAACGATCGGAGCTTTGCCATCGTCGCGGCGCCCCGCAGGGCGCGAGCGATGCGCTGCATGGCGCTCGAGTCCGGACCGGTCGCGCTCGCGCGGAGCAGCAGCCCGTCGAGCTGCTCCACATAGTCGCTTGCCTCGAGAATAAAAAAGTCGACAAAACCAGCCGGGCTCGTCATGCGTGCTCCACGTCGTTCGGCAAGGGATCGAGCGTGACGAAGTTAGAAATGAGCCCGCGCTGCGTCCATGGCGCGTCGCAACTCCCGAACGGCTTCGGCGAGACCGACGAACACGGCGCGGCTGACGACCGAATGACCAATGTTGAGCTCCTCGATCTCAGGGATCGCCGCGACGGGACCGACGTTGTCCGTCGTCAGGCCATGGCCGGCGTGGACCGCCAATCCAATCGACGCCCCTCGGCGCGCCGCGTCACGCAACGCGCCAAGTGTCAACGGATCTTGCGGGGCGTGGGAAAATTGCCCGGTGTGCAGCTCAATCGCCGCGGCGCCAAGATCGCGCGAAGCGTCGACCGCGGCACCGTCGGGGTCAATAAACAGACTGGTCCGGATTCCAGCGGCATTGAGGCGCGCCAAGCCGTCGGCGAGCCGTGGGCGGTCGCGGGTCAGGTCGAGCCCACCCTCGGTCGTCACCTCCTCTCGTCGCTCAGGGACCAGGGTGACCTGGTGCGGGCGAAGCCGCTCTGCGATCCGGAGCATTTCCTCGGTGCACGCCATCTCGAAGTTCAGTACCGTCTGCGCCAATGTGGCTAAGCGCTCGATGTCGTCGTCTTGAATGTGGCGCCGATCTTCCCGCAGATGAGCAGTGATCCCGTCGGCTCCCGCGCGCTCACAGAGCAGCGCGCCTTCGACGGGATCGGGAAAGCTGGCGCGACGAGCTTGTCGAAGCGTCGCGATGTGATCGACGTTGATATAGAGTCGCTGGCGGGTCATGTCGGGCGGACCTCGTCGCTGCTGCCGCGGTGGAGCTCCATCGAATACGTTGCCAATGATCGGACCTGGAGGAACGAGTGAAGAAACTAATCATGGCCGTCGTTGTTTTGGCCGCCTGCCGTACGTCGTCGCCGGTGGTGGTGTCGACGGCGACCACACCGGCGACCGGCAACGCGACCGGCGGGCCAGACGCCCTCGGCGCCGTCCGGGCGTTCATGGCGGCCGCGAAGAAGCAGGATCTCCAGGCGCTTGGCGCTGTGTGGGGCAACGCGAGCGGGCCGGCCCGCGACGCGATCAGTCGCGAAGAGCTCGAGAAGCGGGAGCTCATCATGATGCGCTGTCTCCGCCACGACAAATACGACATCGCCGGCGAGGCTCCGAACCCTGGCGGCTCGCGCGCGATGGTGGTGAACCTCACCTACAAGGACGTCTCACGCTCCACCAACTTCGTCGTCGTGAAGGGACCGGCGAACCGGTGGTACGTCGAGAAGTTCGATCTGGATCCGCTGCAGGGGATTTGTCTGGCGTGAGTCGAAGGATGACTATTTCTCCGTCAGCTCGACCAACACGCCGGCCGTCGCCGACGGATGCAGGAACGCCACGCGCTTACCTTCGGCGCCCAACCGCGGCGTTTCGTCGATAATTCGAAGACCAGCATCTCGGCAGCGGCGAAGCGTTGCGTCGAGATCGTCGACGGCGAAGCAGATGTGGTGGATGCCCGGCCCGCGCTTCGCGACGAACTTTCCGATCGGCGAATCGGGCGCCTCGGCTTCGAGAAGTTCGACGAGCGAATCTCCCGCGGCCAGTCCCACGATCTTCGCGCCGTCGGAGTCGGACAGCGGTACTTCGGGCATCCTCAGGATGTCGCGATAGAACGACACACCCTCGGCCAGGCCGCGAACCGCGATGCCCACGTGCGCGATCGTTGCCCCGGCGTTAGTGTCTGTGCGGGTGGGCTTTTCCATGTGATTAAGCTATATGGAGACCGTCCCACAACAGTGACTGAGGAGTGCTATGTCGAATATCGTTGCCGTGACCGATGCCAACTTCGAGCAAGAAGTGGAGAAGCACGACGGTCTGGCGATTGTGGACTTTTGGGCGACGTGGTGCGGCCCGTGCCGCATGATTGCGCCGATCCTCGATCAGCTCGCGACCGAGTATGCCGGCAAGGTGAAGGTGACCAAGCTCGACGTCGACGCCAACATCAAGACCAGCTCACGCTTCAACGTGCGTTCCATCCCGACCCTTCTGTTCTTCAAGGACGGGCGCGTTGTGGACCAGATCATTGGCGCCGTGCAGCGGCCTGTGATCGAGGGGAAGTTGCACCAGCACGCGTCGGCGGCCTGATCGCATCGGCGTGATGGCCGCTTCCGTCACGCCCGCCGCGCTTCGCTTTCCGCACAGCCGCGTGCTGCTTCCTCGCACGCGGCTGGCCTATATCCACCTTCGCAATCTCCTCACCGACGCCAAGCGCGATCGCACCGCGAAGGTGTCCGGGTACGTCGCTGTCTCCATGCTCGACGAGCTGCTCACCCTGTATCTGCTCGATGGTGAGGCGGCGAATGCGACGTTACGCGATCCGCAACGATCGCAGGTGTTGTCTATCGCCGCGGCGCTCGAAAAGGTACCGGCGGCCCCGGAGTACGGCGAAGTCTGCTTTCATGAGGCGGACGAAGAGCAGCTCGCGTGCATGTTCGCCACCCACACCGCGGCACCCGAGCCGTGGCCCGACAATCTCACACCCGGCGATCCCCAGTCGCTTTTTCCGTATCTCGCGTCGACGACCTTCGACGGTTTCGTCGAGATCGTGGCGAATGAGAACGTCAACTACCTTGTCTTCCGGAATGGAGCGGTCGCGCGAACGTTCCTGACCAGCGCGCCGCATGGCACGATCGTCGATCGCGTTTCCAAACTCTTCGCGCGCGAGGGACGGATCGGGGATCTCCGCGTGACGCGCTGGGGTGTTGCGAGCTCGCTGCCGGTTCAAGCGCCGACGGCGTTGGTCCACGCCTACCGTGAGCTCGTCACTTCCATCGTTGCACGCCTCGTGGAGCTTGGCCGGGAAGAGGCGCCGGCAATCGCTGAGCAGGCGCGCGTTTCGCTCTGCGCCGCGCATCCCGTGCTCGAGGGTTTTTCCGTCGGAGGCAAACCGACGAAGGATGCGACTGCCGAGGCGCCCGCCGTCACCGCCGCCGTGGCCGCGTGGCTTCGCGAAACGTTGTGGAGCGCCTGCGATCATGACGCCAATCCACCAGACGCCATCTTTCGCGAGCTGACCTGGGATCGCCGGCACATTTTCCAGTCGGCCGTCCTCTTCGATCAGGTTCCCTGGAAAGCGTGGTGAGCTCCCCCTCCACGCCAGGGACGCTGTACATCGTGAGCACGCCGGTGGGAAACCTCGGCGATTTTTCCTTTCGCGCCGTTGAGGTGCTCAAGAACGTTTCGGTCGTCTTGGCGGAAGACACGCGACACACGAGACATCTGTTCGACCGTTACGAGATTCGCACGCGACTGGCGTCGCACCACGAGCACAACGAGGCGAAAAGTGCCGCCGGACTGGTCGAGCGGCTGGCGGCCGGCGAGTCAATGGCGCTGGTCTCGGATGCCGGTACGCCCCTGCTCTCGGACCCAGGCGCGCGGTTGGTTCGCGCCGCGGTCGACGCCGGCATTCCGGTGCAACCGGTCCCAGGGGCGTCCGCGCTGCTTTCATCGCTCGTCGTGTCCGGACTCGACACCTCGCGCTTCATGTTTTTCGGATTCCTTACACGGTCGGGCCGTGAACGCCGCGCGGAGCTGGACGAGATTACCGCGTCGCATCACACCGTCGTGATCTATGAGGCGGCCAACCGCGTCGTAGCGACCTTAGCCGAGCTGGAGCGGCAGGGAAACGGCGGCCGCCCGGCAGTCGTGGCGCGCGAAATGACGAAGCAGTTCGAAGAAGTGCGTCGAGGAACGGTCGGCGAGCTTCGGACGTATTACGAGGAGCATCCTGCCCGTGGCGAAGTCGTCCTTCTCATCAGTGGGGCGGTTCCGGCCCCCGTCAGCGACGACGCCGTCAAAGTGCGCGTTCGTCAGCTGCGAGCGTCGGGACTGAGCGCTCGCGACGCCGCCGCGGCGACGGCTCGAGAGCTCGGAGTGTCAAAGAAGCTGGCGTACGCGTTTGCGCGAGGGGACGAATGAGGACTGGATTTTTGTTCGTGTTGGCCTTGAGTGGTGCCGCGGTTGCGCCGAGCTATCGGGCAACCGCGAATAGCTCCGCTGCCGCGCCACGTAGCCCGCTCGCGCCGCCCCTCACGATTGCCCGCCTGCAATACGACGGCGGCGGCGATTGGTACGCGAACCCCTCGAGCCTGCCCAATTTGCTGGCCGCGATACGGCAACGGACGTCGCTCCAGGTGGACAAGACCGAAGCGCGCATCACGCTGATGGACGATAAGCTGTGGGACTATCCGTTCCTCCACGTCACCGGTCACGGGAACATCAAGTTCAGCGACGCCGAGATCGCGCGGCTGCGTGAGTACCTGGCGCGCGGCGGCTTTCTGCACGTCGACGACAACTATGGGCTTGATGAAAGCTTTCGGCGGGAAATAAAGCGCGTCTTTCCGGATCGGCCGCTCGTCGACGTGCCGCTGAACCATCCGATCTATCACATCGTCTACGACTTTCCGAAGGGCGTTCCAAAGATTCACGAGCACGACGGGCTGCCGGCTCGCGGTTTCGGGATCTTCCTCG
>JAICJQ010000271.1 GCA_025928335.1 Gemmatimonadaceae bacterium | reverse complement strand
ATCGCCGGCGCGTTCGGCCGGCGCGGGTCGAAGCCGCACATCGCGTAGAGCTTACCGGGATGTTTCTTGCACGCTTCCATCGTCAGCCGGTTGAACTCCTCGACCGGGGTCGGAAGGGTGTCGACTTTCATCGGCGCGGTCGCGAGGTCCTGGCTGGCGTCATAGCTCGTCCCCCACTGGCCGCTCTGCTTGTTCACGATCAGGTCCGCCGCGCCGCTGCGTCGTGGGACGGTCCACAGCGTGTACTTGCCGGCGGGCATCCGGATACCGGCGAGGGTGATCGGGGCGCTCGTCGTGAACTGCGTTGCGGCGTTGGCGCCGGTGCGCCAGACGCGATCGTACGGCAGGACGTCGCCGAGGAGCACTCGGCCACGCGCGAGTGGGCGGCCGTAGTCGATGGTGAAGGTCGCGGTGCCGATCCTGGCCGATACGGTGTCGCGCACGCTCAGTTGCTTCGGGCCGCCGTTCGCCGATTCTGTCGCCGCGAAGCGTTTTCCGATCACGCTGACGTCAGGCGCGTCGTTCAAGCGGGCCACGTCGACCTTGTACGTCGACCGCGCGCCGGAATACGACAGCAGCTGGCCGGCCGAGTCGAGCTTCGCCTCGCCGATCCCCGACAGCCAGTCGTGCCAGACTTCGGCCTTGCCATCGCGAAGGAACCGGACCGAGACGCTGCCTAACGGAAATCGGTCGAACTCGCGATCGATGTAGAGCTGGCGCAGATGAACGGTGTCGTCGCCGTGCGGCGCACTCTGATGCTTTCGAGCCGTCTCGAAGTAAAGCTCGTAGAGGCTGTACATCTGCGGGACATGCGCGACCATTGTTGCGCCACCGCTGGCAAAATCGCGACGGAGCAGCCCCGTACCATCGCGCTTGGTGATGTG
This sequence comes from Gemmatimonadaceae bacterium, assembly GCA_025928335.1. Lineage (GTDB taxonomy): Bacteria > Gemmatimonadota > Gemmatimonadetes > Gemmatimonadales > Gemmatimonadaceae > JAQBQB01. The sequence goes on along the minus strand of JAICJQ010000271.1, from coordinate 1,975 downwards.
CACCGAGTCGGGGGTGACGTCAGCTTCGACGTGGCGCACCCGCTGCTTCTCCGGCTCACTCGGCGTTGTGATGTCCATCGCGAGGTGCTTGACGCTTCCGTCGGCGCCGAGCGTCAGCTCGGCGTGTCGCTGCCGGACGCGCGGGAAACGGTCCACGCCGTCGATCGTTAGGCGATCACCCTTGCGGGTCACGCTTTCGACGGAGACGGTGTCGTTGCCGAGGCGGGCGAGGAAGCCGTAGTGCTCGGCGGGTTTGCCTGCGCCGCAGGCATCGACGACAAACCCGGAGGCGACGGCGAAGGTTGCGAGAAGCGAGTACTTCATCGAGGGATGGGGACAGGGCCGTGAATCGTGCGCATCGCGGGCTACCGCATCTTTCTCCCGTCGGCCGGGATTGGCAATGCGTCGCCGGTGAGTAGATGGTGAAGTTCGGTAGAGGAGTGGGGCGCCCGGGACGACTGCTTGACACGTTTCGAGGTCGGACGCAGCGTTGGGAGCCAGGTGAATGGCCGATCGTGCGCCATGCATTGCGCGATCATCCTGGCTTGGTTGCAGTGCAACCCTTCAAACCTTGGCTGCCCGGATGATTGCCAGCGTTGACGGATTTGGCGGCCCATTCAGCTTTGTAATCGCCCTCGTCCTCGCGTTCATTCTGGTCGCAGCGTGGGTGATTCTCGCGGCCAGTCGATTCGTCCAGGGAGGCATCGTGGAACGTCCGGAGCGTGTCCCGCAACTTTACGGCTACACCGCCTGTCTCGCCGGGCTGCTCTGGGCGATGAGCAGTGCGGTCACCTACGATCGGGCGCGCCGTTTCGGCTCGCCCAGCGACGAGAAGTCTGCGCCGGTCGGCAGCATTCCCGAGACTGAGCTGCGGCGACGCTACGAAGCGCTTCGCGCCGATCGCATCGAACAGGCGCGATTCAAGAACCGGAACGCTATTGTCTCGAGTCTCGTCACGCTGCTCCTCGGCAGCGCGCTGTTTCTCTTCCACTGGCGCTGGCTGCGACGCCGGCGGCTCGATCTCGACGGCGTGCGGAGCGAGGGCAGTCGAGCGCCACTCGTCAGCTAGCGGCGCTGCCGAACGGAGAAACCGTCGCGCGACCTGCTCGAGCCGGTCGTCGCCGTCCCGCTCCGCCGCTTCGAGGAGTTCCTCGACGAACGCCCGAAGCCTCGGCTCGCCCCAGTAGTATCCCGTCGCGCGCTCGGCGAGCTGGGTTTCGTTGACGCGGGCACCCTCGAGCAATGCGCGCGCCGCCGCACGGTCGTAGCCGGGATCGTCGCGCTCCGGAAGATCATAGTTTCGGCGGGGCATCTCGCCTTCCGCATCGTCCCGCAGGAATGCCATCGACATCTCACACCTCTTCGGAGCACTGTACGCCCGTCATGCCGGAGCATCGGCGCGGACCCGGCGGGTGTCAAGACGCGCGCAGCGCGGAGCGCGGTCAACGCGAGCCGCGCCCCTTCGAACCCTCGCGCAGGTTGCGGAAGGTGATCGAGTAACGCAGCTCGTCGACCGCGGGGATGCTGTGCTCCCATTCAGTGCGCGAAGGGCCGTGGAGCAGGTACGCGGACCTCGGTTCGGCGACGATCGACGCGCGCTTCCATGTCTCGCCAACCTTGAGCCGCAGGCGGAAGGTGCACGGTGAGCGGAGCGAGATCCCGATCACGTCGCCGAAGACCGCCTTGTCTCGATGCCAGCCGATCGCCGCACCCGCGCTGTACTCGGTGACGAGGACGTGCTGCATCGCGATCGGATCGACGCCGGCGAAGCTCGCCGCGAGCTCGCGCACGGAGAGCAGGAAGGGCGGGATGTCGTCGACCTTGTGCAGGACGCGATCGTTGAAGTCGTAGCGCCACCCGAACGACACGACGCGCCGCTTGCCGGTGTAGCCCTGAAACTCGAACTCGCGGAGCGGCAGCTCCTGCACCCGCGCGATCAGCTCCCGCTCGACGTCAGGCGGTACGATGTCGGGCT
>JAICJQ010000173.1 GCA_025928335.1 Gemmatimonadaceae bacterium | reverse complement strand
TCCTCGAGATGCTCGACGTCTTCGGCCGGCTCGAACTTGAAGGTGCCGTCTGGCATTGCCTTGAACTGAGAGCCGTAGAGCTGCCGCTCGCCACGCTGAACCCGCGTGCGATCCTCCATCAGCGCGAGGAACTCCGGCGACACTTCGCCGCGCGGGGCCTTCTTTGCCAGGTCGAGAACGCGTGGGAGCAGCCACTCATTGTGCTGCGCGATGATGAGAGCGGCGTCGGCGCCGCGAGACCCGACGATGCTTTTCGTGGGCAGCCCGATGGATCGAATGACGCTCAGAAGCCATACGCCCCGAGACGAATCGGCGCGCATGAGAGTCCTTAAATAGCCGGTATCCCTGGCGCGAGCACCGAACTCGGCTCGCGCCGCTTGATCGGCTCGCTCCGCAGCTAGCAACTGTTGGCGAAGCGAGTCGTTCGACCATCGGAGTCCGGTTTCGGATTGCCAAGCGCGCAACACGCGGGCCCACGTCGCATTCGTATCCAGTGCAGGGCATTGCGCGGCGACTCCATGTCCAAACGCCGACAGGAGACCCAGAGCCAACCACACGCCCGCCGTCAGTACCTTCGGCATTCGGCTCCCGATGCAACCCGACGGGCGTGATCGCATCAGTCGTTCCCACGCGAACAGCAGCCCGACTCTTTCGTCGGGATTCGACTAGCGCGGGGTCAACGTACCGACCAACCCGTGAGATTCGTCGCTCGGCCCCGACGTGAAGAACAGCGCGGCGGAGTTCGGGGCGAAGCCCAGCCCCCACAGACCGGCGATCGAGAGCGGGGCGCCGCTCGGACCACGCAACATCTCCACGAGCGCGCCGGAGCTCGGATCGTAGGCGCCGATCAGTCCATCGCCGAAATTGCCGATCAAAATCTCTCCGGCGAATTTGCCGAAGCCCGCCGGCGCCACGGCGATCCCCCACGGGGAGTTGAGCGTGCCGCGCGAGGCGAAGCGTCGAATCAGCTTGCCGGCCGTGCTGAAGACGTCGACGAAGCCGTTGCCCACGCCCGGGTCATCGTCTTCGTTGTCCGGTGCTTTTTGCTTCGCGTACGTCACGTACAGCTTGTTGTCGACGTTCTGAATGCCGAACGGCGCGTAGCCGGCCGGAATCGTCGCGTCGGTAAAGCTGCTGACGAGGCTGAACCCCGCGTCGAACACGTCGATGGTGTTGTGCTTGAAGTTGGTCAGATAAAGGAACATGGCGTCGCTGTTCAGTCCCATCGCGATGCCTTTGTACACCGCGCCTTGCCCGGACCGGTCGGCGACGAGCACGGCGGACGACCCTGTGTTGTTGTTCCATGCCGAGATGGTGCCGTCTTCGCCGGCCAGGATCAGCTGCGCGGCGCCGAATGCCGGCCCCGCCCCGGTCCCCGGAATGACGAAATCCGACGACGCGTTGTAGATCGCGCCAGTCGGAACGCCGGGTTCACCAGCCACAGCCGACGGGACAGCGACCGTCGGCGGAAGCTTTGAACCGGCCTGCGAGTAGAAGGTCGTCGTGCCGGTTCCGTTGTTCGCGACCCACAACGCGCCGTCGGGGCTGAACGCCAGCCCCCAAGGATTGACGAGCTTCGGATCTATCGTCACGCCGCCGTACGACGAAAGGTCGGCGACGAGATTTGTTTGGACGAACGTCGTATTCGTGATCGGCGTGACGACGAGATTCTGGTCGCCACTGCTTTCGCAAGCGGCCAATGTCGCGAGTGCGACGGCCGTGCTCAGCGAGGCGCCGAGCCGGGTTCCTGGACGGTGCATCGTACCTCCTATTGACCGCGCGACAGAACGCCGACACGAGTCGGGCGTCGCGCTCTAGAAATGGTCAGACAAGAAGTGCACCGATTGGCGCCGGAAATACCGCAGCTGGCCCTATGCCGATGGTCCCATCATGGCTGACGGTGATGACGCACATCGAGGAGGCGGGGTCTGTTGTACGGCTCTCACCGGGATGACCCATGCGTTGGCAAATCGGATCGTTGGTGTTGGCGATTCTTTGCGCCGCGGCGCCGCTCGGCGCTCAGGGCACGGCAAAGGGACCCGCCGTTTGTAAGGATGGAACCACGTCGGCGGCGGCCGGCCGCGGTGCCTGCTCGGGACATGGAGGCGTAGACAGCGCGGCCACCAAGGCGACGAATGCATCGCGAAAGGCAGCGAAGGCCGAGGCCAAAGAAGCGCGCGCCACGGCGTCGAAGAATTCCTCACGCGCCGCCGCCGCGACTGCCACGGCGCAGAAGGCCGAAAAGAAAGCCGCCAAGGCTGAGGAGCGCGCGGCGCACGATTCCGTCGGCGCCACGGCGCAGTGCAAAGACGGCACCTTCTCGCACGCCGCGTCGACGCAGGGTGCGTGTTCTCGCCACGGTGGCGTGGCGAGAACGATCAAGCGGTAGAGACAATCAACCGCAGTCGCCCGCGCGGATGCGCGGGTTAGGCCGGCGGTTGGCCCGTCTGCGGCTGCGCGTCCGGGTCCTGCTGCTTCGGCTGAAGCTTGATCGCCTGGCCGAAGTTTCGCGTGACCGTGATGAACACCGCGCGCGTTCCGAAGAACCGCTCGCTGTACTCGACGACGGTGCCGTTCGCCGTCTTGTAGCCGAATTTCTGCAGCTTGAACGGATCGGAGACGCGGAGCGAGATGTTCCCCTGATCGCCCCAGACTTTATAGCGCGCGGCCAGGTTCATCGACACCGATGCAATCTGCGACCCACCTTCGGTCGCGTACGGCGCGCGATAAAAGGCGAACAGCTGCGCGTCGGCCTTGGGCGAGAACTTCCACGTAGCGTTGGTGCGCGCCGACCAGACCATGGCGCGCGCCGACAGGTTGCCGGAAAGGTTCGACGCGTCGCTCTTATAGTGGTACAGGCTGCCGCCGCCGCCGAGCTGCAACGGACCCTTGTGTGCGTTGACGTTCAGGTCCGTGCCGACGGTGAGCGTGCTCGCGACGTTGTCGAAGGTGCTCACGGACACGCCCGTCGAGTCGACGAACTGAATGTTGCGCACCGCGTGCGCCGTGCTGCGGATATACGGGTTCAGCTGAATCGAGCCCCACGAACGTGCTTCCTGATAGCCCGCCTCGATCGCGTCGGTATACTCGGCGCGCAGCCCAGGGTTGCCGCGGAAAACGTTTCGCGTGTCCATACGCGACTCGATGGGACTCAGCTGAAAGGGATTCGGCCGGCTCACGCGCCGCGAATAGCTGATTCTGGCGGAGCGCATCGGCGTGAAGTTGTACGAAACGATCGCGCTGGGGTACGCGCTCGCATAGCGGCGGCCGTATTGCTGGCCGACCGTCGTGAGATCGAGATACGTCGCGGCGTCTTCCAGGCGAATGCCGGTTTGCGTCTGCACGTTGTCGAGCTTGCCGGAGAGCAGGGCGTAGCCGGCGGCGATGTCCTCGTGATAATCGTATCCGCTTCGGCGGACGGGATCCGACTCGAAGACGCCGGTCGACGAATTCAAGTACGACGCGTCGAAGTCGTTCGACGTCGTGCGTCGCGTGGCCTTGAGTCCCGTCTCGAGCTTGAAGTTCGTTCCGAACTGTGCCGCATAGTCCGTCTTCCAATTCAGATACGGATAGTGGCCTTCCACGTGATCGTGTTCCGTCGGAATCGCCGAAGGAGTCGACGCGTCAGTCTGTGAGACGGTGCCCGACAGATCCATGTCATTCTTGCCGAGCGTGTTCGAGTACTCGAACTCCGTGGAGAAGAGCGGCTGGTTCTTCTCCGTCATCCGCCGGAACGCCATGCTGTAGTCCTGCGAGACATTCCGCGAGATCTGCGACGAACGCTGGTTGAACAGGCCAATCACTTCGTGGTCGCCATCGAGATCCGTGTAGGCCGACGACTGGTTGCCGCCGAAGTGTCCGCCAAAGAAGAAGCCGTCGAACGAAAAGGAGTTCCGTTCGGTGAACCGGAACTCCGAGCGCAACGTTCCGCCGCCGGAGATCGGCGACTGGTGTCCGTTGAGTTGCGTTTCCGTGAAGGCCGGAACGGGAATGGCGAGGTTCGTGCGCGAGATGAGACCCGACGTCGCGCGGCGATCCTGATAAACGTTCGCCGATCCAAAGACGGTGAGCTTGCCCTGCTGCTTCCCGATGTTCGCGCCCGCGTTCACCATGCCGGTCGACGCCGTGCCGGCATTGATGCCGCCGCTCAGCCCGAGCTGCGCTTCCTGATTGAGCACGATGTTGATGATCCCCGCCGTGCCCTCCGGATCATCCTTCGCCGACGGATTCGTCGCGACTTCGACATTCTTGACCGTACCCGCCGGAAGCTGCGCGAGGAACGCCCCGAGCTGGTCGCCCTTCAGCGGCGTCGACCGGCCGTTGATCTGAATGACGACGTTCGCATTCCCGCGAAGACTGACGTTGTTCGATCCGTCCACCTCGACGAGCGGAATGTTGCGGAGCACGTCGACCGCCGTTCCTCCGCTCGCCACAGGCATGTTCTTCACGCTGTAGTTCGTGCGGTCCGGTGCCAACACCACGTCCTCACGTTCGGCGACGGTCTGCGTGGCTTCGAGCTTCGCCGCAACCGCGTTGAGGCCGATCGAGCCGAGATCTGCCGACGGATGATCGAGGGCAATCGCGATGTCGTTGCGAACGACCGGCGCGAAGCCGATCGCGCGCACGCGAACCGTATATCGTCCCGGCCGCAAGCCATCGACGCGGAAGGAGCCGTCTTCTTTCGGCAACGCGCCGCTGACGAATACCGAGTCGCCGACGCGACGAACCGCGACGGAACCGCTCGTCACGGCTCGGCCACTCGCCGAATCAACCAATGTCCCTCTGATCTCGCCGGAAGGGCCCGCGGGCCGGGCCGGCGGAGGCTGCTGCGCTGCGACGTCGTGGGCGATCGACGCAAGCGCGACGGAAGCGGCGACAAATAGAACACGAAGCATTAGAGCGTACTCGAAAGGTGGGGAACCGGTTGCCACGCACTCCGTGACACCGGTCGTCATCCAATGGTTCGCCCTTTCGAGCGATTCATTGACGCGCGAAAGTCAGCGGCGTCGTTGCCCGGCATGTCGGAGCCGGACGTACGGACTCACCAAAGACGATTCACACAAAGCTGACGCAAACAGCCAAACTATTTACGTCGTCGCGCTGAAGACGTTGTACCGTGCTCGGGCTCATCCGACCTCTCGCCGGTTAGCGTCGCCCAGAAGCCGTGTCGCACCTTCAGTTGGTTGTCGACGTCATCGACGCCGAGCGCGTCTTCGGCGATGTACTCGGCAAGCCGCTTTTCGTGGCGGTCCTCGACGGTGCCCGTTAGAGTCACGATTCCGTCACCGACGCGGACTTCGATGTCCGACGCGTCGATGTCCGGGTGTGTCATGAGGCGATCGCTCACCTCCTCACGAATGCGTTCGTTCGAGCGGCGATACCCTTTCGGTCCGCGGCCGAAAAAACGTCCGCGTCGGTTTTCGCTCGCGACTCCGGCATACGGGTAATTCGCGGGAGCGGAGAATCCGAATGCCTCTCGCATGTCGCGCTGGCGCGCCGACGGCGGAAGGTCGCCGCCGTGGATGTCGATCGTCGGCTCACCGCCGGGGCCCGACGTCAATCCACCGAGGAGCCGGCCGTCGCGCATCACCAGCTCTGACCCACCGGCGTCATAGTAGCCTTCGGCGCCTCGCTCGCCCTGGCCCCACGCGGCCGGCGTTCGAATCTCGAGATGTTTCCCGGCGGGGATTCCGCCCGACATCGGATAAACCCCGGTTGGGCCAACTTCGTCGCGGCGTCCAGCGCCGCCGCCCGGTTCACCACTCTCGCGACGAGAGTCGGGCTGTTGTGAACTGACAGTGCGTTTTCCATTGCGAGCCATCGTTGCCTCCCTCCGCGTGAGAGCGCGGCCAAATGCAACAAATCGCGCGCACACGTCATGCCGATCGATCTAGCCGCCAAGTGTCGATCGAGACATCTTCGCCGCATGACAGACATCGACCGCCGGACTTTCGGAAAGATCGTTGGCGCCGCGGCGGTTGGCGCAGCAATCCCGAGCATACCGCCAATGACCTCGCGCCAGACGACCTGTGCTATCTGAGCGCCGTCGAGCTCGCGTCGCGCATTCGCCGCAAAGAGCTTTCAGCGCGCGAACTGATCGCGGCACACCTCGCTCGCACCGAGCAAGTCAATCCGAAGGTCAATGCCGTCGTGACGCTCGTCGCGGACCAGGCGCGTGCCGATGCGGCCGGGCCGATGGCGCGCAGCGTCGCGGACGTCGCACTCTACCTCAGCGTGCTCGCCGGCCCGAACCCCGGAAATCCGCTCACGCTCGCCGACGACCCGTCGCACTTCGCTTCCGCGCTCGACGCGAACGTCAAAGGCGCCCGCGTGGCGTGGTGGCAGAACCTCGGCGGAATTCCGGTCGAACCGGAGATTCGGCGCGTCGTCGACGCGAATCGCGCGGTCTTTGAATCGCTCGGCTGCGTCGTCGAGGCGGCCGAGCCGGATTTCACCGGTGTCGACGAAGCCTTTCCCACACTCCGCCATCTGTCCTACCACTCGTCGTACGCCGCGCTTGCCAAGCAGAAGCCGGACTGGGTGAAGGACACGATACGTTGGGAGATCGCCGAGGCCGAGCGACAGAGCGCGGCGGACGTCGCGCACGCAATGGACCGACAGGCGAAGATGTATGCGGAGAGCACGCGGTTCTTCCAACGCTATGACTACTTCGTGCTGCCGGTGACCCAGGTGATCCCGTTCGACGTGACCACGCCTTTTCCGACGTCGATCGATGGAACGCCGATGCCCACGTACATCGACTGGATGCGATCGTGCTGGTACGTGACGTTCATGGCCAATCCGGCGATCTCACTACCGGCAGGCTTCTCGAACACCGGACTGCCGGTTGGCTTGCAGCTCGTCGGCCGTCATCGCGACGAGTGGAGCGTGCTGCGCATGGCCTACGCCTTCGAGCAGGCGACGCAACACGCCAAGCGGCGCCCGTCGGTCGTCGGAGGCGCCTGACGGTTCAGCGCGTTCCTCGACGAGGCCGTACCTCCGCGTCTCCCCACCTTGAACTGAGACCTACATCCCATAGACTTGGAAGCGGGGGGCGGTTGTCCGACGCCGAGGTGATTTATGATCGAGTTTCCAACCAGCACGACCCTGGACGCGCTCATCCGTTGCCGGCAAATGGTGATGACGCGGGCGAACGAGGTCCTCAACGGTAGCGCCACCAAGGTTCCTCGCGACGAAGCCGACGCGGTGCACTCGCTCGCCGGGCTGCTCATGATGTCGCTGGAAGAGTTGAAGGTGGCAGAAGAAGAGCTGCGCGAACAGAACGCGGCCCTGTCGAAGATTCGCGCTGCGGCGGAACAACGCACGCATCGCTATCAGCAGCTCTTCATGCACATCCCCGCGCCGGCGCTGGTCACGGATATGGTGGCAACGATTCTCGAGTCGAACCACGCCGCGGAACGCCTTCTCCGACGCGATGCCGAACGCTTGGAGCGAAAGCCACTGGCCGCGCTGCTCCATCCGAGCTCGCGGGCCGAGTTCAGGACTCGCCTCAACCGTCTGATCATGAGCGAAGAGAGCAGGCGTGTGACGCTGACGATCAATCGCTACGGCGATACCCCCGTCGACGTCGACGCGACGGTCTCGATCGTTCCCGACGTCGGTCCGACCCGTTGCTCTGCGCTCTTCTGGCTCTTCTCGAGTCAATCCGCTTCAGTGTGAGCCGATCGCCGACAACTGATTCCATACAACTCGCCTGGGGCGGACGCGACATATTCGTCGCATGAGCCCATTCACACGTAGAGAATTCATAAAGACTGGTGCGACCGTTGCCGCCGCCGCGGCGACGACGCCCTTTCTTGCCTGCGCGCGGGCGGCCCAGTCGGCGGTGACACAGGCGGGGCGGTCGCCGCTCCAGCTCCTGGTGCTCGGCGGAACCGGTTTCATCGGGCCCCACCTCGTCCGCTATGCCGCATCTCGCGGCCATCGGGTCACGATCTTTACGCGGGGACGTCACGATGCGGATATCCCGACGGATGTCGTTCGTCTTCAGGGCGATCGCAACGGACAGCTCGACTCGCTGAGAGGAAAGCGCTGGGACGCCGTCATCGACGACTCGGCGACCAATCCCTCGTGGGTTGCGCAGTCGGCGGAGCTTCTCGCGCCGGCGGTTGGTGCATATCTGTTCACGTCGTCGACCGGCGTGTTCTACCCCTACCTCGAGCGCGGCATCGACGAGTCACGGCCAGTGCGCTACGAGGCGCAGCACCCGAAGGACCAGTCGGAAGCGTTTGGTATTTCCAAAGCGCAGTGCGAGCACCAGGTCTTCAAGGCGTTCGGCGATCGCGGCGTCGTCGTCCGGCCGACGTACATCGTCGGGCCCGGCGATACGACCGACCGCTTTCCCTATTGGCCCGTTCGATTGGCCAAGGGCGGAGAAGTGCTCGCGCCCGGTCACGCCGACGACCCGATGCAGATCATCGACGTCCGCGATCTCGCCGAATTCATGGTTCGCCTGCTCGAGACCGGGAAGCGCGGCATCTACAACGTCGCCGGGCCGCGCGAGCCGCTCACCGCTCGGCGCTTCTACGACGTCGCGGCGAAGTCGATCGGCGCCAACGTTCGCTACACGTACGTCGACGACTACGACTTTCTCGCCGCACATCATATCGACGAAGCAATTCCGTGGGCGCTGCTGCGCGGCAACGATTACGGCATGATGTCCGTGAAGAACGACAAGGCGATCGCCGCCGGACTGACCTTCCGACCCCTGGCCGACACCGTGCGCGACACGCTTGCCTGGTGGCCCTCTGTTCCCGAGGCGCGCCGCGAAAAACCACGCTTCGCGATTTCGCCGGAAACGGAGGCGAAAGCGCTCGCCGACTGGCACGCGCTCAAAGGATAGCCTTTGGCGGCTTCGGTGTTCGAATCAACCGCGACGTCGCCGGCGGCGACGAGTCCCGCCAACCCGGCGCCGCCGACGATCGCGTCAGCCTTGTCGGTCAACCCGGCCAACCTTTTCGCCAATCAGCCTGTCGAACGCATATAGGCAAAACGCCTATAGTGCCGAGGAACCGGATGACACCGAAATCCAGACGATCAGAGCCGCCCGCGGAGGCGATGCTGCCTCTCAGGTCGGTCGAGACCCTCATGATGACGATGCTCGCTGGGGGTGAGCGCCACGGCTACGGAATTCGGCAGGACATTCTCGAGCACAGCGGTGGGCGCATCGAGTTGGAGGCGGGAAACCTATACCGTAATATTCGCCGCCTCGAGTCCGCGGGGCTGATCGAAGCCTCGTCCCAGCGTCACCATCCGGGCGACGACGAACGGCGAATCTACTACCGGCTCACCCCTTTTGGGCGGCGGGTGCTCTCGGCGGAGATGCTCCGCTTGCGCGAGCTCGTTCAACTGGCCGAGACGCAGCAGATCATTGGACCGGTGCGCGCATGAGTCGAGTACCGCTCCTCTTTCGGCTCCTCGTCCGCCTCTATCCACGGGGCTTCCGCGAACAGTACGGGGAGTCGGTGCTCTCCTTCCATCGGCAGCGTCTGACCGACGCCGCGCGCTCGGGCGAATCGAGGCGACGCGTTTGGCGTCGCGCTGTCGTCGATCTGCTCGTCACCGCTACGCTCGAGTGGACGCGCGTCATCTCGCTTCGGCGCGGCGCGCCCACCCCTTACAACGCTGGTCCGCGCTCAGCGGAGGACCGCATGTCGATCATCGGGCAGGAGCTCGTTCAATCGGTTCGATCACTTCGCCGAAGTGCCGGATTCAGCCTGGCCGCGATCGTGACGTTGGCGCTCGGTATCAGCTCGACGACGGCGATTTTGTCGGTGGTGAACTCGGTGTTGCTGTCGCCGCTGCCGTTTCCGGAGCCCGTTCG
>JAICJQ010000048.1 GCA_025928335.1 Gemmatimonadaceae bacterium | reverse complement strand
TCCGCGACAATGCCGCGCGCTGGTCCGCGCGCGCGCCATCCAGCGCCGGTACGAGGCCGAAAATCACACCGCAGACGAGCGAAGCAAGGATTCCAAATGCCAATATGCGCGCGTCGACGTGTACTTCGTCGACGCGTGGAATGCTTCCCGCCGGCGCCGTGGCGAGAAGCGCGCGCACTCCGGCGAACGCGAGCGCCGTTCCAAGCACTCCGCCGAGTGCCGCGACGAGCACGCTCTCCGTGAGCAACTGTCGAACGAGACGGGTCCGACTGGCTCCGAGCGACACTCGCAGCGCAATCTCATGGCGACGGGACGCGGCCCGCATGAGGAGCAGATTGGCGACATTGACGCCGGCAATGAGCAGCACGAGCGCCACCGCGCCGCCGAACAGGAGCAGCGATCGCTCGGCGTCGCCGGTGATGAGCTGTTTGAGGGGGACGAGCGATGCGGTCTTAGGCCTCCCAGGATCACGCGAATCGCGCGGCATCGCCTTGCCCAGCGCGTCGAGCTCCGCGCGCGCCTGGGCGATGCCCGTGCCGTCGCGCATTCGTGCGACCACCGGCAGAAACATCGAGTTGTTCGTCTGGAGTCGCAGCGCAAGCGGTGTCCACAGGTCGGCCGAGGACGGGAAGGAGAAGTCGCGAGGCGTCACCCCAATGACGACGTAGGGATTGCCATCAACCGTGATCGTCCGGCCGACGACGTGTTCGTCGGCTGAGAAGCGTTCGCGCCACAACCTGTCGCTGATCACGACGACACGTCCCGCGTCGGGGCGATCCTCTTCGGCAAGGAACGCGCGGCCATGCGTCGGAGAGATGCCGAGCAGCGGCCAGAAATCGGCGGCGACGGACGCACCCGAAACGCGGCTCGCGTCGCCGCTCCCGCTCAGCGTGAACTCGGCACGCCGATACGCCGCGACGCGCTCGAACGATCGCTGGCGATCGCGATACGTCATGTAAAACCGATCGGTCAACCCGGGTGGGATAACGATCGGCAAGTCCGATGGCAAATATGAGAGCGCGAAAAGCCGATCGGGCTGGCGGAAGGGCAGCGGGCGCAGCAGCACGCGATCCACCACCGTAAACACCGCGGTCGTCGCACCGATCCCCAAGCCAAGCGTGGCGATGGCGACGGCCGCGAACGCGGGTGCGCGTTTCAAGCCCCGCACCGCGTATCGTAAATCCTGCAGCGCCGTATCGATCCACTGGAGGGCGCGCGCGTCGCGCGTCTCCTCGCGAAAGCGCTCCACACCGCCGAAGGCGACCAGTGCGGCGCGCCGCGCGTCGTTCGCCGACATTCCGCGCGCCATGTTGGCGCTTGTTTCGCGCGCGAGATGATCGCGCAGCTCGGCATCCAACTCATCGTCGACGCGAGCGCGCCGAAGCAACGCGCGAAGATGGTACCAGATGGCGCGGACGAGTCTCATATGCTAAACCGCCTGCATTACTCGTTGAACCGCGGTCATGAAACGCTCCCATTCGGCGTGCTCGACGGCGAGCAGCTTTCGGCCCGCGGCAGTGAGCCGATAGTACTTCGCGTTGCGATTGTCTTCGGACGGACGCCACTCCGCCTGGAGTAGTCCGCGGCCTTCCAGGCGGTGGAGCGCCGGATAGAGCGATCCTTGCTGCACTTTGAGCACGTCGCGCGAGGTCTGCTGTATGCGCTCGGCGATTCCCCAACCATGCATCGGCTCGAGCGAGAGCGCCTTGAGGACGAGCATGTCGAGCGTGCCTTGGCGAACGGTGACCGGATCCATTGTCCCTGTAGAAGCGTGAGAGGAGACGATACGATAGTTCCTGTAGAAGGTCAAGAGGTCAATGGTCAGGCGTCAGCTCTCAGGGGCCGCGCGGCCCTGCGGATGCTCGAAGACGTACTTCTCACGCAGATAGGCAACGCGGAGTCCCGCGCGTAGCATGTTGCGATACGACGGATTCGGTTGCTCGGTCGTGTCGGGCGCGGTCTCCGCCGTCACCCACGAGCAGCCGAGCCGTTTCGCGTCCGCCAGTCGTCTGGCGAGCAACGCGGTCTGCGCGCCACGATGTCGGGCGTCGGCCGACGTGCCGGCAACCCCGAACCAGGCGCCGTCGCCCTGCACGAACATCGCCGCGCCGGCGATCGGCCGTTCCCCATCGTAGGCCATGTAGTAGTGCCAATCGGGATGGCCGAGCGTGGAGACGAGATCCGGCTCGACGACCTGGGGAATTCCGAACGCCGATCCGACGATTTCGCAGAACGCTTTCGCGGCTTCTCGACCGACCTCGCGTACCGCCGGCAGCGCTCCGATGTCGACGGGTGTCGCATCGCGCAACTCGCCGCGCAGCTTCACCGTCGGGGTCTTCTGTACGCCACCATGAGTTATCAGCATTTCGCGGCCACCGACGACTGCCGCGTGCGGACTCAGCTCGACGAGCCAGCGCGGCGCGCCGGTCTCTCGGTAGAATCCGTTCACCGCCGCGAGGAGGTCGGCGTCGAGCGGCCGCTCCCAGCCAAGACCGAAGGCGCGGTTGACGACGGCGACGTCGGCGCCGGGTGTCGCCAGTGCCACGGCTCGGCCAAAGCGGCGCACGCTGCTCCGAAGCGAACGCTTGGCCGCGTCGTCCAGCGCGTCGAGCCGGTGCGACCAGGCGTCGGCTTCGAGAAACTCGATGCTTGCCAGCGCGGCGTCGCTCATCCGACTGAAGTCAAGGTTGCCACCGGAGGCTACTTCATCCGTCCGTACTTCCGCATCGCCGCCAGCATGCGGTCCACCGGCATGGCGAAGATCCGGAGATCGTTCGCGCCCGTCGTCGTCTCGGCGGCGAGCAACGCGTTGGTGATCGCTGCTTCCGTCGCCTGAGCCGTCGCCTGAAAGAGCGGCGTGATGCGATCGTTGGTCAGCATGCGTAGCGACGTGACGCTGTCGGACGACCACGATTTCGGGTTTGCCGTTGAAAACGCAACAAAGATGTCGCCCGAGCTGTTGCCGCCGAACCCGCCCTGACGTCCGACGCCGAGTGAGACACGCGTCGCGATGCGCTTGAGCTGGTGCGGCATCAGCGGCGCGTCCGTCGCGACGACGACGATGATCGATCCTTGATCCTCGCTCGCGTCGTGGGACGAGCCTCGATTCGCGGCGTCGCAGTGCGGCCGGTTGCTGTTGGGCGTCGGCTCATTGTTGGCGATACACGGCTGCAGATCGGTGATCTCTTCGCCGATCGGTACGCCGGCGATCCGGAGATCGCGTCGTGTGCCGAAGTTGCATTGCACGAGCACCCCGACCGTGTAGCCGCCTTGCTGCGGTGAAAGCCGTCTCGACGCCGTACCAATGCCGCCCTTGAACCCCAGGCAGGTCATGCCTGTGCCGCCGCCAACGACGCCTTCTTTCGGCAGGCCGCTCGTCGCCGAATTCAGCGCGGCAAGGACGTGCTCTTCCTTCACATGAAAGCCGTTGATGTCGTTGAGATTTCCATCATAGGTCTCGGCGACGACCGGCAGCCACCAGGGTTGGAGCACGTTCTTTTGCGAGACTTCCCACTTGATGATCGCGTCGCGGACCACGCCGACGCTATGCGTGTTCGTGATGCCGATCGGACCCTCGAGATAGCCGCTCTCCTGCACCCAGGTCGTGCCGGTCATCTCGCCGTTGCCGTTGAGCGTGAACCATGCCGCGAACACCGGATCGGAGTTCGACTTGCCGCGTGGATGCACGACAGTCACACCGGTGCGCACCGGACCTTGGCCGACCACGAGCTTTCCGCTTCCTGAGATCAGCGTGGTGTGGCCGACTTCAACGCCGGCAACGTCGGTGATCGCGTCGAGCGGGCCGGGCGTACCACCGATGGGCAATTTGAGATCATTTTCGCGCGGCTTTGCTTGTGCACCGCCGACGTCGGATGCGACGATGGCGATCAAGCCGGCCAGAACGAGCGTACGCATGGGCCACGAGCCTCGTGGAGATTCGCGGCCAAGCCTAACACGAAGCCCTCGTTCTGTCTAATGCGAGCGGGAGATCGCCGTCAGGGGCCGAGCGAGTAGAAGAACCTTCCCTTGAACCCCGGCACCGTCACCATCTCGCGTAGCCCCCCCGGCAAGAGGCGGATCTGGCCCGGCGTGAGAAGCTCCTTGATCCACGGACTCTCGGCGTAGATGATGTCCCACATCGCGGTGGCCGCTTCGGTAACGTGCTTCGACGCGTCTTTCGCGCTGTAGTTCTCGGGAAGCTTGGCGAGGTAGTCGGCGAGCCCGCCGAACACACTATCCGCGCGCGCGATGAGCAGTTTTTGCCGCGCCTGCACCTTCTCCGATTGATCGCGGCTCAAGGCGAGCGAATCGGCGTAGCGCAGCATGAGCTTGTAGATGTCCATGAACGCGTTTGACGACAGGCTGTTCATGTACCGGTTCTTGAGCGTGTCCGCGGTAGCCCGGGTGCCCTTCAGCGCCGGCTTGACGCGCATCTTGAGGATCACGTCCTGCTCCTGGGCGTCGTGCCCGAGGTTCATGCGGACGTCGAGCGTTACCCGGAACGGCGAACGAAGGGTGCTCGCCGACGGGTTCGTATTTCCGAAGCGCGGGTTGACTTGATACGTGTACCGCCGCGCCGCAGGGTCGAAGCCGCGCACCTGATAGAGCGTGCCATCCATGAATGGCGTCGCCCCCCACCCGTGCAGCTTGTCGCTGCCATGCAGCAGCTGGTCGATGCCGCCGAGTGGGTTCGAGAGGTTGAGGGTCGCGCTCATGCGATTGTTCGTGCGCGGTACGTTCCCCATGTAGAGGCTGGCGTTCATCGAGGCAAACCAGGGGCCCACGCAGCTGTTGCGGCCGGCGAGAGTGTTGGCCTGCGAGGCGAGGCAGTTCCGGACCGATGACGAAGCGTTCGTCATCAAGTCCTTCAGTCCCTGCGAGAGGGCCGGGTCGCTCACGCGCAACGGATCGAACACAAAGGCGCGATCGCCCGACCAGCCGTCGCCGTTGACGTCGCCGGCGACCGTTGGCGTGTAGCGCAGACCGGAGGAGATACGCGTGAACGTAGTGAGCGCAATCTTGCCGCTGAAGAACGAATGCGCCGCCTGCACGAGGAATTGGTGTCGTGGCGTGAACCCGTTCGCCGCCCACTCCACATCTCGTGGATCGAGCGCCGTGCTCTGGTCGAAACCGCGCGCTTGCGACCGCGTATCAGCCCACGTGTAGCCGACGGTGAAGAACCCGAAGCGGAACGGAATGTTCGGGACGACGTACGCGGTGACTTGCCGCGCGTCGCCGCGGAGGTCCGACACTCTGTCCGACACTCGACCGAACGCCGGCGCGCGCCGCGACTCGACCGGTGACGAGCTCCCCGTGGACGCTACGATGCTCGACGCCGAGATGTAGACGGGACGATTGCCCTCGTCCGCGAGCGTGAATTTCTGGCCACCATTGAAATTGAGATCGATCACGCCTGCCTGGCTGCGATTGAGCGAGTAGGTCGCGTCGAGCGTCAGATAGTTCCCAAGAATCGTGTTGGTCCAACCGGCGGTGGCGCGCCACGAGCGCATTGGCGAATAACTCGGGTCGATCAGTGTGACGTTCGGAGCGGTATCGGCGAACACCGTAGCACCACCAACACAGGTGCTCGGAATGGTCGAAGGATTTCCCGAGTACGCCTGCCAATCCGGAGTCGGCGACGCCGGTCCTACGCAGACGAGCCGCTGGGCGCTTCCCGGAAGTCCCGTCGCGCCGATCGCGTCCGACAGGAGGTCCGAGCGCAAGAAATTTCGGAATTCGCCGATGCCGGCGCGGAGCGATGGTCCGCCGCGAATGAGCGTCGCGTAGCCGGTGTTGTTGATGCTGATTCCCTGGCCCGATTTGTAATACCAATTCGCGCCGATCCGCGGGCTCACCGCGATCGAGTTCGGTGAGCGGTCGTTGCGGATACCGAATGTCTGTTCGAGCTTCGGATTGTCGGTCGGCAAACCCGTGAATGTGTTCGCATCGACCCGTGCGCCACCGGTGACGATCACCGTACGCGTGTTGTAATTGATACCGAGCGCCGCGGCGCCCATCCACTGGCCACCGGCCCGATCCGGCGTGTTGAGCGTGCGCGAAAAGCTCGAAGGAATGTTGTTGGCGAGATCGGACAGTGACGCGAAGCTGTATGAGCCGTAGCGGTTCGCGGCCACCGACTGGTCGTAATGTTCATAGCGCGACTGGAAATACAGTGTCGCCGGCAGCGACGGATGCTGGTTGAGCAGGAAAGTCGTCTGGTTGTTCGCCTCGAGCGAGACGTTCCTCGAGTCGCGCGCCAGCAAACCGTTACCGCCAAAGCCAAGCGACCCAATCGTCGCCTCGGTCGAATTGAGAGCGGAGGCGATCAGCACGTTCCCCCCTGGAAGTGCGAGGTACGGCGATCCTTTCGTCTCGTCGAACGACGCACCGACGGAGGTTTCATTGACGAAGTCGCCGCGCACGCCGAAGTAGCGCGAGTAGAGACCTTGAAGGAGACCGCCGCCTCGGCTCGACTTACCCGTGGTCGCGGGCAATGCGGTCGGCGAAAGACCGCCGCCGCGAGTCTCGGTATAGTTGGCTCCGGCGACGACGTTCCACTGCGGCGGCGGAGTGGCGCCCGGATTGGACGGTACAAAGTAGTCGAACCGACCCAGCACCGAACCGCCCGCGGTCATCCGGTCACTCGGAATACCCCCGGCAGTGACCGGCACGTGAAGGCTGGACAGAATCTGCGTCAGCCGAAACGCCGAGTCGGGCGAGATGCCGGCGTGCGCGAGCGCGTCCGGATCGAGGTCGAGCAATGTCGAAACGGGTGCGCGATTGACCGACGCCTGGTAGCCGACATCATAGAAGTACTTGTCGAGCGAGAAGGCGCCGATGCTTGCCCCGCCGAGTTGCAGGTTCGAGTACTTCTGGCCGAAGCGCTCGGCGATCGGGTCGCCCACCTGCAGCATCGGAGCGTCGAGCGTCACCCGTCCGCGCCGGATGGCGATGTTCGACCCGCGCTGGACCGTCGTCGACGCCAGCGCGCCGCTGAACCCCCCGCGCGTCGGATCCCAGGGCGACGAGACGAAGCGGGTCGCGGTGTTCATGTCGCGCGGCACGGCGTCACCGGAGAAGTTCATTCCGTTGAGCGTTTTCATATTGGCGTCGGCGCCGAGGCCGAACGCCGAGAACCCACCGGAGGTGAGCGACAGTCCGGGCACGAGGCCGGCCATCGCGTCGATGTTGCCCGCGAGCTCGGGAGGAACCGCGTTCACCACGCCATCGATGGTCTTGTTGGTGCCGTCGGTTCCCGGCGCCCCAAGCTCCTGACCGAAGCTCCGCTGCGGCCGCGGGCGTTGCGCCTGTACGCGGACGCCGGCTACCTGCTGGATGTTGGCCGCGAGCTTGGCGTTGACGACGGCGACACTATCGCCCGGTTTGATCGTCACGCGCTGGCGGAAGTTGCGGTACCCGAGCGCGGAGATGTTCAGAATGTATTCGCCAGTCGCGTTCGTGATACCGATACGATAGTTGCCGGTGCCATCGGTCTTTCCGGAGACAATCTCGGCGGACGGCGCGATCGTGACGAAAACGTCGGCGGCGGAGATCGCGGCGCCGCTGTCGCTCGTGACGCGCCCTTGGATGACGTGCGGCCTGGTCTGCGCTCCGGCAGTGCGCGCCGGAGAAAGGATGGAGAGGAGAACGGCGGCCAAGGCGGCAAGGGGTCGTCGCATTACACAGCCTCTCGAGCAAATTGAAATCTTCGGCGGAACGGGGGCGGACGGGGCGTCGGCGGCCACGCGAGGGCTAAATGATACGTGATCGCATTGGCCTATTCATATGACCCCCTACGGCTCCTCAGGGTTGGCCGTTTCCGCCAGGGACCGGCAGCGGTCAACGGCAGGGTCCCGCCCGCTCCGCTATCCTCGGCTGACCGCGGACGATTGGCAGTGAAACGACAAGGTTTTCTGCATCGTTGACCACGACTGACGGAGGAAAGACCAGCGCGCCGCCGTCCTGTAGTCGCCGAGCCTCTTCTCGAGGGAGCGCGAGGTTGGTGTGTCCGTCGCCGAAGGCCGCGACGAACGGCGCGAGCCGAATCCAGAGCTCCGATCGTGAGAGCGATGGCGGCAGACCGGCCACGAGACGCGCGCGCCCCACGCTCACCGAGTCGCGTGGGCGGTTGGCGTACAGATTCGGATGGACATCCTCGAGCGTGTGTATGAGCACTTCGATGTCCGCGAGCGCGTCGTCGTGGGTGAGCGTGCGCCCGATCACGGCGGGTGCGAGTGGGGCACGTTTCGAGGATAGCTCGGTTTGCGCGATGTACACTCCGCGAACTGCTCCGGCGCGACGCCGACGATGGTGAGCGAACGGCCGCCGACAATCATCCGCCGGCCGATCACGGTTGGATCGGCGTTGAGTGAGCGGGTCCAGAATCCATAGTCGATGACGGCGGCCGCGTCTTCGTCGGGGCCGAACCAGCGGCCGATTGCAGCACCGACGCCGAGTGCAGGCGCGAAATCGGCGGACACGAATCGGGCGGCGGCGATCGATGGTTCGTCGGGCGAACGGCCAGGAAGGATGGTGGCGAATGCCTGCGGCGGGGTGGTGACGACGACCGAGGCGAGCGTGCGTGCCTGTTTTCGAAGGGCGTCATACGCCGAGAAAGGCAGCACGTCCGGCGCGGTAATGCGCGCGTCTTGCACGACGCGTACGACGCTTCCCGGATCGCGGACCGAAAGCGGCTTGAGGACGATCGCGTCGTAAAAAGTGAAAGCCGCGGCGTTCACGGCAATGCCGACGGCTATCGTGGCCATCGTGATCACGGCGAACAGCGGTGCGTGCGCGAGCTGTCGCAGGACGTAACGCAAGTCTTGCCGGAACCCGTCGAGCCAGTGCCAACCCCAGGCATCGCGCGCGGCTCCCTCGATGCGGGTCGCGTTCCCGAATTGCCTCCGTGCCGCGAGGGATGCGTCCGTGGCGTCGGGGACGTCGCCTCGCGATAGCAGCTCTTGGGCGCGCAGCTCGACATGAAGACTCATTTCTTCGCGGAGGTCGCGCGCGATCCGGCGCTGCCGCAGCGGGTAGGTCAGCCGGAACCAGAGCTCTCGGAGCGTCATGCCGACTGGATGATCAGCGCGACCGCGGCGGACACGCGTTTGTACGATTCCAGCTCGCGCTCGAGCTGTCGCTTGCCGGCGGCGGTGATCCGGTAGTATCGCGCGCGACGGCGTTCGGGCGTGTGGCCCCATTCGCCGGCGATCCAACCTTTGACGAGCATTCGCTGCAGCGCCGGGTAGAGCGATCCCTCCTCCACCTGAAGCACGGACCGGGACCGCTCGCGAATCGTCTCAGCGATCTCGAATCCGTGGAGCTGCTCGCTCCCGGTGCGGGCGAGGGTTTTGAGGATGAGCATGTCGAGGGTACCCGGTGGGATGGGCTCACGTTCGACAGCGGCGAGCGTTTGCTGTGACATAGACCGTCTATGTTATGACAATGATAGACTATGTTTGACGGTCGTCGGCGTCAAGTGCGAGAGTCGAGGCACCGGGGGCCGCTCACGAAGCGCCGGCGCGAGCCATACATTGACCTGGACTCGAACCCCGTCCCCGTCTCGATGATCTCGTCGCGCACACCATTTCGCTCTTTCGTCGGCCTGGCGCTTGCGGCTGCGTGCACATCAGCCGGCAGGCGACAAGCGCCTACTCCGGCCAACCGTCCGGCGGCTGACGACGCGCTCATCGCGCGAGCCCGCGCGATCCATCAGCGCGTGATGACGCTCGACACACACGTCGACATCAACGCCAACCAGTTCAACCCGAACGACTCGGTCAACTTTGCCAAAGGCGTACCGGGCAGGCAGGTCGACTTGCCGAAGATGGAAGCCGGTGGGTACGATGCCGTCTTCCTCGCCGTCTACCAGGGGCAAGGCCCGCTCGATTCGGCCGGGTACGCAAACGCGTACCGTGCCGCGATCGCCAAGTTCGACGCCGTCCACCGGCTCACCGAAGTCCTCGCCCCGGATCGCACGGGCCTCGCGCTCACCGCGGCAGACGCGCGGCGCATTCATGCGTCGGGCAAGAAGGTGATCTTTGCCGGCGTCGAGAATGCCTATCCGATCGGCACCGATCTGACGCGCGTGAAGGAATTCTACGATCGCGGCGGCCGCTACATGTCGCTTGCCCACAACGGCAACAACCAATTCTCGGACTCCAACACCGGCGAGCTAACAGGCTTTTCCTATAACAACGGCCTCTCACCGCTCGGACGAGAAGTCATCAAGCTGATGAACACCTACGGCATGATGGTCGACTTCTCACATCCGTCCAAGGGCGCGATGATGGAGATGATCAAGCTCTCAAAGGCGCCGATCATCGGATCGCACTCCGGCGTACGCGCCATCTGCAACCAAACCCGCAATGCGGACGACGAGCAGCTGAAAGCGCTCGGCAAGAACGGGGGCGTCATCCAGCTCGTCGCCGTCGCATCCTTTGTGAAGTGCGATCCGAAGCGCGACTCGGCGCGCGCGGCTGAGACGGCGACGCTCAATCGTGACTTCGGCGTCGTGGTACAGCAGGGCGGAACGGGGCGCGGTGGCGCCGGCCGTGGCGGAGCGGGCGTTGGTGGCGGCCGTGGGCCGCGTCGCGGTGGCGCGAATGCCGTCCTCGACTCGATCGTGCAGTCGATGCCCGCGGAACGTCGGGCCGAGTATCAGCGACGACAGCAGTCGATCGCTGCCAAGTATCCCCCGACGCCACGCGCCACCGTCTCGGACTTCGTCGATCACATCGATTATGTGGTGAAGCTGATCGGTATCGACCACGTCGGTATCAGCTCCGACATGGACGGCGGCGGCGGCGTGGACGGTTGGAACAGCGCGGCCGAGACCTTCAACGTCACGCTCGAGCTGGTGAAGCGCGGCTATACCGAGGAGCAGATCGCCAAGATCTGGAGCGGTAACCTGCTCCGCGTGCTCGAGGAGTGCGAGCGCGTCGCGAAGGAGATCCAGAGCGGCAAGCTGAAAGCGGACTAGCGAATCTTTCGCGCCAGGCGGTTCTCGCCGTTTTGATGCACGACCAGCCCGGAGACCGCTCCGCTCGCGTTTTCGGTGAACGTGATCTGAATGTCCGCTTCTCTAACGAAGAAGTCGTGCAGGCTTTCGGGCCACAGCCGGGCCGTCGGTTGATTCACTGGCGTGACGTAGAGCGCACCGTCGCGCAACGCAACGTCGAGGCGCACAGTAGGCGAACCTTGAAAAGGGCTCGCCGGCAGATCGTAGCTGCCGACGTACCTTGCAAGAGTTGTCGCGGGCAGATCGATTGCCTTACGCGGCTTCGGCGGCAGCGCCGACGGCGGTGTGAGCCCGATCAATCGCATGTACGACGCGAGCTGGCTGTAATGCTCGGCGAGGTCGGTGACGAATCCGAGAAGCGTGCGCGAGGGAACCGCCTTCAAGTTTGAGCCCGACGGCCCGTAGGCGATCGGCTGGTTGAGCTGAGAATCGCTCAACTTCGACATGGCGGAGTCGCAGTACGCCAGTGACGCACGGAGGCGAGCGACCAACGTATCCTTCGGCCACGTCGCCTTCACCGTATCGGGGGCAGAGTCCTTAGCGGACCGCAGTGGTCGTGGCGAGCCGAGTCGCTCGCAAAGACCGTAGTCGGCGGCTTCGACATGCTGCGCGATGAAGCCAATCGACTGCTGCGCTGGCGTCGGTCGGTACCCGTACCTTGCGGCGGGAATCGAGTCGAACGCCGCGACCAGCCATGAGCCATAGTGGACCGCGAAAAACTTGAACGACATGACGACGTCGTTCTGCGCGGCGGCCGCGGTGGAGCACATCATCAATGCGGCGACGACCAATCGACAGCGCCTCACGAGATCTCCGATGACGGGAACGCCATTGTAACACTTCCGGCATCGGAACGATCCAGCCGACTCACCGACGCGAGAGAAGCACCTTGTCGGTCGTGAGCGATCCGTCAGGTCCTTTCGTCGCTGGAACGACGACACGATCGCCGGCGGCAAGCGGTTTCGAGCTGACTTTGATCTCGCTGACCGGCGTGTTCGGCGGGATGACGATCGACTGTGAGCCGCCCGAAAATTGAACGGTGATCGTCGAGCCGCCGGCACCGGAGACCGTGCCGTTCGACATACGAGATGACGACGCGGTTCCATTGGTCATGCGCGATGCGGAGACCGCGCCGTTCGTCATTCGATTCGCTCCGCCGGACGGCGCCATCATGTAACTGCCTTCGCCAAGCCCGCGCAGCTCGTCCGGAAAGATGTGGATCTCCGTCGCTTTTTCCGAACCGTCCGCCTGCTTCACCGAGGTCACACCGACAAATGAATTGTCCTTCAGGTCGGTCAGCGTACCGGTGGTTCGGTCGAACACGTGCAAGGGTTGAGTGACATGTACGGTCACTTTGCCGGTATCGACGTTGATCACGAGCGATGTCGACGAGAGGCTCGCGACGGTGCCGCGCACCATACCGGCGGTGTCCGGGGGCGCATGCACGTTGCCGGCGGCGGAGGCCGTATCCGATTGGGCTTTCTGCGCTCCGCGGCAGGCGACGCTGACGAGCGCCATCGAGGCGAGAGATGCGACGAGCCACGACGGCCGGGAGATGTTAGTGATGGACACGAGAGCCTCCGGTTTGACGAGACGAACCGGCCCTGGTGGCGTGCATGTCTCGTGCGCAAACGGCCACCGAGACTCGACCGAACGCGGCGATCAGCCCGAGTTTGCGGTGCCCGCGAAACGAGCACTACATTAGCCGACGATGACGAAGAAATAAAAAGATCGCGCCGGACACCTTCGATCCGGCGCGATCTCCGAGGTGACTCGAGGCAGCTGAAGACCTATGCGCTACGATCCAGGCAGCCGTGGAAGTTCGGGTTCGTCAGCTCGACATCCGACATCGGCAGATTGACGTCGGTTCCGTAGGTGCCGCCCTTGAAGAACGCGCCGATCGGGAAGACGTTGTCCTGCGTGCGACCATACTGACGGATCAGGCGACGCAAATCCCCGAGGCGGAAGCCGCGGCCGAACTGCCAGAACGCCTTCTCGCGGAAAAAGATGTTGAGCGCCGCGTCCTTCGTCGTCGGCCCATTCGTCAACGCGGGCATCGCGGCGATCGTCTTGTTCCCGATCGTCTGGGCCGACGTGCGCAGCGCATTGAGCGTGGCAAACATTCCGGCGAAATCGTTCGCGTTGAGCTTCGCCTCGGCCTCGATCAACCGAGCGTCGATGCCGGTGAGCACCGGGAACGGATCGGTTTGGCCGTAGAGCAGCTGGCCAACCCACGGCGTGCTGCCGTCGAACGCCTTCTTGGTGTTACTGGTTGACCCGGTCACCGGAATGCGGGGATCGTTCGCCGAAGCGAAGGGAAGCGCGTTCTTGATGACGCTCGGGACGTTGTTGACGATCGCGAAGCTGTCGCCCACCACGAAGCGCGACGGCTGCGTGCCGTTGAGGAGGTACAACTCAGGGCTCGTCGTCGGCAGCGAGAAGGTCAGCAAGTACTGATAGTTCGTCGGCACATCGCCAACGAGCGTCGCGGCCGCCGCATAGTTTCCGAGGTCGACCTGCGCGCGCGCCTTGGCGATCTCGAGGACCCGGTGGATCGCAACGCTCTGCGCGTCGATGCCCGTTACCATGGCCAGTGCGGTATCGAACCGGGCGATCGCGAGCTTGAACCCATCGGCGTTGGTGATCGGCTGCGTGTATGTCGGGACACCGTTCACCATCGAGCCGAACGGGACGCCGTTACAGAACGCTTCCGACATCTGGAGCTCGGCGAACCCCATCGCGAAGTAGAGCTCTCCGATTTCGGCGGTCGGCGCCGGCGTGACGTACTGCTGGAGCGCCTTGATCGCCGTCAGCGCGAAACCTCGCGCCGTTTGGGCCGCGCTGTACGCCGAGGAGACGACGCCGTTGCTGCTCTGCACCGTGCGACCGTCCGTCTCGTTGTGCTGGCTCTGAGTGTCGCCGCTCGCCCATTCGTCGGTGAGCAGATCGCTCATCATCGGCAGGTTGGCGAAATTCACACCGCCGCCGGCGACCCAACCCTTGAACGAGCCGAGCGCGCCGACGCGCAACGCTTCCGCGGCCGTCGGCGTGGTGACGCTCGTTGGGCCGATCACGCCCGGCTGCTGCGGTGAAAGGAGTGACTGCTTGAGATCGCACCCGTTGAGGAGGGCCGGCAGAAGCACGAAGGCTCCCACCGCCGCCGCCGTCCGAGCGCTATGCATGGACTTCATTATGAGTATCTTCGACTGGTGGCTTAGTAGTGGAGCGTGAGCTTGGCCGTGAAATAGCGCCGCGTGCCCATGCTGAACGTCGTGTTCTGGACGTCGTTGCTGAACGCGAAGATCGGGATGCCATTCTCTTCGACGTCGACGCCACGATACTTCGTCCACGTGTGCAGGTTGCGGCCGGCGAACGTCAGCGCGGCACTTTGGCTGCGCATCCATCTCGTGAGCTGCTGAGGCAGATTGAGCGTGGCCGAGGCCTCACGGAACCTCCAGTACTGCAGCGGCTCCGTGTACGCGAGCGCGGTCGTCGACTGCCCGGTGAACGGACCATTCATCGCGATGGCTCCCGCCTGCTGAGCCAACGACGCGGTGGGCGACGAGATATCGGCGCACGGCCGCGGAGAGCTGCTGCACTGGAACGCCAGGTTCGTGTTGACGAGCATACCGCCGCCCTTGTAGTCGAACAGGGCGTTGACGCGCACCCGGCGCGAGAAGAGATCGAAGCCGTTCGAGATCGATGCGACGTCGCGCGGCATCGAGTAGCCGATGTACGAGAAAGTCGGATCGACCGTCACTTCGTTCGCTGTGATGTAGCCATCCTTATTCGCGTCGGTGTAGTGATACGCGCGATAGGTGTAGGCATTGATCGGGAGGCCGACCGAGTCACGGAGCGAGCCGGTGCCGATCGTCTTGTTCGGGTTGCCCAAGGCGTCGGTACCGAGACTCACGAGCTTGTTGCTGCCATGCGAGCCACTGAGCGTCACGTCCCACGAGAAGCGCCGATTGTCGACGAGCGTGGTCTGGATCGACGCCTCGATGCCCGAGTTCTTCACCGAGCCGAGGTTTCGAAGCACGGAAGTCGACGCCGGACCAGCCGACGGCGCGATGCTCTGGCTGATCAACGCGTCGTGCGTCTGCTTGCTGTAGTACGTGATGTCGATGTTCATGCGGTTGTTCAACACACGCGCCTCGAACCCGCCCTCGAATTCCGCCGAGAGCTCCGGCTTGAGGTTCGGGTTGCCGAGCGCGCTCGCGCGAAGGCCCGGCGAGTCGGTGCCATTCGGGCTGGTTGCGATCACCGGCTCGTTCACCGTCGTCGGCGAGAAAATGACGAGCGCCGACGTGGCGCCCGGCTGCACGCCCGACGCGCCGTACGCGCTGCGCAGGCGCAGTGAATTCAGGAAGTTCATCTTCGGGAAGAACGGCTCGTCGCTGACGAGCCAGGAGAGGCTCAGCTTCGGATAGACGATCTTCTGGAAGTTCGTCCCGAACGCGCTGTTCTGATCGGCGCGCACGGCGGCGGTGAGGAAGAGCCGGTCGCGCAGCGCGGCTTGCTCCTGCGCGTAGTAACCCCACGTCTTGGTCGCGGTCCAGAGTGTGTTGCTCGCCGTCTGCACCGCGGCGGCGCCGACGGTCTGTGCCCCCGGCGGCAGCTGGCTGCCGTTCGCGCTCGTCCCGTCGTTCTCCACGTTGGTGTAGTCCGAACCGAACGTCGTCTTCAACGCGACCGCCGGCGTCGCCTGCCAGGTGGAGGTGCTGGTGACCTTCGCCGAGAAGTTGCGATTGTTCGTCGTGGACGACGACGTCGCGCCGAGGCGAAGCGTCCCGGAAGCAGGACACTCACCGAATCGGCACAGATAGATGCCGTTGCGATTGTTGTAGTCGACACCCACCGTCCCGTCGTTCTGCATCCACGCGAACGGCCGCCACGCGGTGTGCACCGTGCCGATCATGCGCTGGCTCTGGTTCTGGTTCACGTTCTGGAAGATTTCCGACGGCGCGTAGCTGTTGTAGCCGTTGAGCTTCTCGTTCAGATTGCCGAAGCCTGTGTAGCCCGGGCCTGCACCCTTGAAGCCCGGGCTCATCATCGACTGATACGTGAGACTGAAGGTGTTGTTGCCCGACTGCGGCAGTCCTTCATCGACCTTCGAGAAACCGCCGGTGATGTCGATGTCGAGATTCGACGCCGGCGAGAGCGACAGATTCGTGTTGACGTTGAGCTTCTGGTAATACTCGGGGCGATACCACTCCGGGCGTGCGCCACCGGCGACCGAGTCGAGTCGCTGCACGGAGAAGTCCGGCATCTTGATCGGGCCGGTCTCGTTCTCGAGACCACCGCTCACGAAATAGCGAATGGCTTCCGTTCCGCCCGCCGCGTTCGCGTTCCATTGATTGCGGAAGCCCGTCGCGAGCGGCGAAAGGCTGCCGCCGTCCTTCAACAGGTTGAGCGACGTCGAGCTGTTGGCGACGCACGTGCCGGCCGATATCGTGTACGTGTAGCAGCGGGTCTGCGTCGTGGAACCCGGCGCGTGACCCCAGATCATGTACGCCGTCGGGTAATTCGACTTGTCGGTGATCGCGCCCTGCTCGGCGCTGAACGTCCAGCGGTTCTTCCCCGCTTTGCCGCGCTTGGTGGTGATCACGACGACGCCGTTCGCCGCGTCGGTGCCATACAAGGTCGCCGCCGAGGGTCCCTTCACGACCTCGATGTCTTCGATCGTCGTCGGATCGATGTCGTTGATCACGCTGATCTGCCCCGTGAGGTTGCCGCCGTTCGACGCCGAGCCGCCGGTGTTCATGCGAACGCCGTCGACAACGAAGATCGGAGCGTTGTTCAGGGACAGTGAGTTCAGGCCGCGGATGCGGATCTGCGGAGCGCCGTTCGTGAACGCACCGGGGATCACGACCATGCCCGCGACTTTCGCGACGAGCAGGTCGCTCATGTTCGTGATCGACGACTGCTCGACACGCGTCGAGACGTCGCCAAGCGTGGAGACCGCGTTGCCGAGCTCGATCTTGCGCTGTTCACCCGTCGCGGTGGTCACGACGTCCTGCAGCCGGACGATCGCCGGAGTGAGCTGGAAGTCGAGCGTTGTCGCGTCGCCGGCAGTCACCGTGACGCTCTTCTTGAGCGGTTGGTAGCCCACGTGAAACACTTGCACGTCGATGTTGCCCGTGCGCACGCCATTCAGCGTATAGCGACCGTCCTGGTTCGTGCTGACGACCGCATTCGTCCCGACAGCGATCACGCGTGCATCGGTGAGCGGCTGATTGCTGTCCTGCGCCGTCACGCGGCCCGTGATCCTGCCTTGCGCCCATGCCGTGTTCGCGACGAGGCAGATGGCCCCGGCCAGGAATACGGGTGAGAGCAATCGGGTGAATCGTGCGAGTCCCATCCGGTACTCCTCGCTATGTGGGGGGGTAAAGGTCGGCCCGGGTGAGTGGGAGGGTAGAAACCCGAAGGCCGACGAACTTCGATGGTGCCGTGTCGTCGTTGGGGCAGAGCGTGCAGACATATAGGGAGAGCCCCGGCGGAAGTCCAATATATTGGCCGGGCCCGAATGATATCGCTCGCCTATTGATCGCATACGCGCAGTCCGTCTCGCGCGCTGCGAGATGTTCCTTACATCGTCAATCCACGGTTGCGATGCACTCGATCTCGACGTGACCGCCAAGCGCGAGAGCCGTCGCGCCAAACGAGCTGCGCGCCGGCTTCGGACCCGGAAAGAACGCGATGTACGCCGCGTTCATCTCGGCCCACTTGCTCATGTCCTGCATCATCACGGTGCACTTGGCGACGCGATCCATCGACGACCCCGCTTGCTTCAGCACGTTGCTGATGTTTTGCATCGCGGCGGTCGTCTCCGGACCGATGCCGCCCTTCACGAGACCGTTGGCGTCGGTGCCGAGCTGGCCGGCGACGAACAGCAAGTTGCCAACGCGCACGACTGCCGAGAACGGATTCGTGCCCCGACTGGGCACGACGAACTCCGGCACAACGTGGCCGCCGGGCGACACGGCGGTCGTCGGTTTCGCCGACGAGCAGCCGGCGGTGGCCGCGGCGACGCCGAAACATGTGATGAATCGAAGGGTTGCGGATGTCATGGGTCGATGCGTTTGGGAGGTTGATGAACGGTCAAAGGAGCGACGCCGCGCGACTGAAGTCGCGCGTTCGTCCGCTGGAGATCCGTGGTCAACACGGTCTTTGATCGCGTGAGAAAATCGGCGCTGCGTTTCTGCAAGCGCGCGAACTGCTCGCGTTCGCCGGACGTCACGGGCGCGGACGTCCCGTTCACGGCGCCGAGCAGTCCGTTCACGTCAGTCTGGAGCCGCGGCGACATATCCATGATGTCGAGCGGGCCGCCGCCGGTCTCGCGCGTTGAGCCCTTATTCACAACGAGCGACTCGAGTGAGTCGATGCGGCCGATCAACGAGTCGACCGCAGCGTCTCGCGACGTAAGGGCCCGCGCCTGGCTGCGCACGTCGCGCAGATCGGTGAGCGAACGGCTGATGTCCTGCGCCGAACGAGCCAGCGCGCGAACCATCGTCGCGTGCTCCCGTTCATCGGCTGCCGTTCCGCCGCCGCGCGGGTCCGGCACAACCGACAGCTGCTGCGAGAGCGCCGTCTTTCCCAGCGTGGCGCGAACGGTGTAGCGCCCCGAGGCCATCGGATGCAGGGCAATGTCTGCTGACTCCCGGCCGCGAAGATCCCAGCGATACTCGTTGATCCCGTGCGCGACGCCGACCCTTGTGCTTCTCACGACGGTGCCGGCGCTGTCGAGAATGTCCAGAGCGAGCGAATCCGTCGGCGCCGGGGCGCCGACGGAGAAACGAATGAGGGCGCCCCCCGCCGCACCGCCGGAGCGCGCGCCGGCGCTCAATCGCATCGCCGGCGACGGCTTGAACAAATAGAGCGGCGCGCCGGCGACAGCCGGCGACAGCTGACGGAGCGGCGTGATGTCGTCCATGATCCAGAAGCCGCGCCCCTCGGTGGCGACGATCAGGTCGTTTTGATAGACCTGAATGTCGGAGATGGGGGTGATCGGAACGCCCCGCTGGAACGACTGCCAGGTCTCGCCGCCGTTGAACGAGGCCCACAGCGCGTACTCGGTCGCCGCAAACAGTAAGCTGGGATCAGTGGGATCCTCGCGAATCACGCGCGCGAACTGATCCTGCCGGAGCGTCGTCGCAAGATCCTTCCACGTTGCGCCGTAGTCATGCGTCACGAAGAAGTGCGGCGTGACGTCGTCGAACTTGTGCCGCGAAAACGCGACGTATGCCGTCCCATTCGCGCCATGACCCACGTCGATCGTCTCGATCATTCCCTCGCCCCACGACGCGGGCGTGACGTTCTTCCAGGTCTTTCCGTTGTCGCGCGTCAGCTGGACGAGGCCGTCATCGGTGCCGACCCAGATCGTGCCGCGTTCCCGCGGCGACTCCTCGATCGCGTAGATCGTGTTGTAGATCTCGCCGCCGGAACCGTCGTGCCAGAATGGGCCGCTGCGTCCCTGGTGCGCTTTGTCGTTGCGCGTGAGATCGGGCGACATCGGAACCCAGTTGTTGCCGTCCGTCGATCGGAAGAGCACGTTCGCGCCGTGGTAGATCACGCGGTGATCGAACGGCGACCAGGCGAGCGGCGAGCTCCAATTGTAGCGATACGCCATCTCGGCGCCCGACGTACCGAGGTGCTGGCCGCCGGGAAATTCAGTGACCGAGCGCTGGAGTCCGGTCTTCTGATCCAAACGATGCATCTCGCCGAGGAAACCCGTCGCGTAGATGACGTCGGGACTCACCGGATTGAACGCGAAGCGCGCGCTCTCGCCGCCGCCGACTTGTCGCCAGCACCGGCACAGGCCATTGGTGGTCTCGCCATTCAAATCGCGGCTCGGCATGACGAGAGAGCTCGCGTCCTGTTGGCCGGCGTAGAGGTTATACGGAAAGAGTGAATCCATCTGCACCGCGTAGAACTGCGCCGTGGCCTGGTTCTCTGTCGGACTCCAGGTGTCTCCGCCGTCGAGGGTCACGGTCGCGCCGCCATCGTGGGCCAGCAGCATCGTGCGCGGATTCGTCGGGTTGATCCACAGTCGGTGATTGTCCGAGTGTGGTGACGGGCGCGTCGCGAACGTCGCTCCGCCATCCGTGCTCTTGAGGAACATGAAGCCCGGCGCATACACGACGTCCGAGTTTTTCGGATCGACCGTTACTGTCATGAAGTACCAGGGCCGCGCTTGCAGCATGCGACTCGAGCTCACTCTTCGCCATGAGTCGCCGCCGTCGTCGGTTCGATACATCCCACCAGAATCCGCCTCGACGAGTGCGTAGACGCGGTTCGGCGTCGCCGGCGCGATGGCCAATCCGATCCTGCCCATCACGGTCGGCAAACCTTTCGTCAATCGCGTCCAGTGATCGCCGCCGTCGACGGTCTTCCAAACCGCCGAGCCAGGACCGCCTGACCGAAGCGCCCAGGGCATGCGCACCATGTCCCAGGTCGTCGCGTAGATCACGGCCGGATTTGACGGATCCATCTCCAACTCGGTAGCGCCCGTCGTCGGCGAGACGAACAACACGCGCGTCCACGTCGCGCCGCCGTCAGTGCTGCGATAGATGCCGCGGTCGTCGCTCGGCCCCCACCGCGTGCCCTGCGCCGCGACGTAGACGATGTTCGCGTTCGTCGGATGCACGATGACGCGCGAGATCTGTCGTGTGCGCTCGAGGCCGATGTGCTTCCACGTCTTGCCGGCGTCCGTCGACTTGTACATGCCGTCGCCGTACGACGACATCATCGAGCGCACCGGACCTTCGCCCATCCCGACGTAGACAACCGACGGGTCGCCGTTGAATACCGCGATGTCGCCGACAGATCCGGTCTTGAAGAAACCGTCGCTGACGTTTTTCCACGACGTGCCGGCGTCTTCCGTCTTCCACACGCCGCCGCCGGCCGCGCCCATATAATAGATGCGTGGGTTGCTTGGTACGCCGACGCCGCTCGTCACTCGGCCGCCGCGATTCGGCGTGACGTTGCGCCATTTCAGGCCCTGAAAGACCGTCGAATCGTACGGCTGGCTTGGGGCAACCGGCGCGTTCGTCGAGAGGATGGCGAGTGCGCCAAGTACGGCGCGCGATAAGATCCGCATCAGCGTCCTACCGTGCTGCGGATGAAGGCCTTCACATCATTGCTGAACGCGGTGCGCGCCGGCGCGTCGAGGTACATCTGATGCGCGCCGAGGTAGCATTTCCATTCGACGGCGCCCGCATACTCCGGCGCGAGATGCTTCGCGCGCTCGGTGTTGATCGAGCAGCCGCCAAGCGGATCGTACGCGCCCTGCGCGACGAGGACGCGCAACTTCGGGTTCGCCTTGATCGCGTCGGGCGTTCCCACCGGCGAGCCGACGTGCGGAATCCCGAGCATTCCGGCGCGGGCGAATTCCTGCCGCGCTTTCTCGAACATCTCGGGCGTGGGCTCGTAGACCCATGAGTGAACCCAGCGCGAATTCATCGTCGCCGGATATTTGCCGTTCGGCGTCCATCCTTGCTCGAGTGTCTCGGCGCCGTCCATGCCGATGTACGGCAGATCTGTGTCGTAGCCGAGTTGATGGCGCAAATAGCGGAGCGCGTTCGGCACCCACGGTGTCGGGACGGCGACGGAGCGCCGATAATCGGATGTCAGCGGCCGCTTGCCGTCGATCTGGAACGCACCGAGCCAGTTTTGCGACGACAGAATCAGCTTCTTGCGATCGATGCGGTCTACGGGATAGCCGGTGTGCGCTGAAAGCTCCTTTGCAATCTGTTCGCGATCCTGTGGCGAGAGGCTGTCGGCGTGAAGCACGGCCGGCAGATAGCGCTCCCGGACCCAACGCTCGGTGTTGGCGCGGACGGCGTCGGGCGTCGATCCGATCTCCGGGGAAATCCGTTTGGCGGCGAGGCCGACCACCGCCATGTCGGCCACGTGGTACGCCCAGTCGACGATATTCGAGTTCTCGTAATCCGTCGGCAAATCGGTGCTGCCCGAGATATGGATGATCCCCGAGACATTGAAGCCGCGATGGAGCACGGCATAGCCCACGCGGCCGGCGCGCGACGAGCCGTAACTCTCGCCGGCGACGAACACCGGCGCCGTGTTGGCGTCGTGCTGAATCAACCAACAGCGAAAGAACACCGCCACGGCCAACACGTCGCCGACGAGGAGCGCGAACTCTTTCACGTACTCCGGCTTCGTCGCGCGGCTGAATCCCGTGCCCACGGGATCGATGAACACCAGGTCGCTCTCGGTGAGCCAGGTGTCGGCGTTGTCGACGAGCTTATCGCCCTCGCCGCGCAGTGGCCCCGCTACCTCGAAGTGCAGCGGGAGCGCGGGCCATCCGGGCCCGCCGTTCCAGATGAAGGCCACGGGCCGCGGCTTTGCGCCGCTCGGCGTCGGCACGCGGTACGACGTGTAAAACATGTACGCGTGCGGCTCGCCGGTTTCGACGTCGCGAATCGCGATGCGTCCAACCTCGGCCGTGTAGTTGAGCGAATGGCCGTTGATCGCGATCGAATGGCGCGTGACAACCGG
Organism: Gemmatimonadaceae bacterium; assembly: GCA_025928335.1. Lineage (GTDB taxonomy): Bacteria > Gemmatimonadota > Gemmatimonadetes > Gemmatimonadales > Gemmatimonadaceae > JAQBQB01. Next base: position 3,951 of record JAICJQ010000048.1, on the reverse strand, counting down.
AGCGCGCTCGGGCTCGACCTGGGCGCGAGCGGGCCGCGCGAAAGACGATGCCGCGATCGCCACGTTGGCGATCGCGGAGACGTAGCGATGCATGAGAAATCTCCTTCGCGTGTTACGGTCGGATGACGCCGACGTTGCCCTCGATCTCCATCTTGGTTCCGAACGGCGCCGACAGACGCTTCACTTCGCCGAGGATCTTCGCGGCGAGCGCGGGATCGGCGAACGATGGAATGCCCTTTGGTTTGGCGCCGGCGGCGTTGAGATCAATTGGGTAGATGCGAATCTCTTTCAGCTTGCCGCCGCTCCATGTCGTTGTCGCGAAAATGCTCTCCCACATGGTGAGCGGCGGGCCGCCGCCCGGCAGCGGACGGATCGACGCGTCACTCGGCTGGCCTTGCGGCGGCGGGTTCGGAATGATGATGCGCGGTTCCTGGCCCGCCGTGATTCCCGCCGGGCGTCCGGAGAAGGCGAAGCTCGCGAGGCCGTAAAAGATCGCTTTGCCCTTGTAGATCTCGATGCCGCGGAGCAAGTGGTTGCCATGGCCAGCAACGACGTCGGCGCCGGCGTCCACCATGCCGTGAAAGAGCTCGACGAGGTAGTCGGCAGGCACGGGATTGATATCGTCGTCGCCGGTGTCGGATTGATGCGCGTGAATGGTGAACACAGTGAGATCGGAGTTCTGTCGCGCGGTGTGTACCGCCTGCATGAGATCGCGGAAGTCGAACGAGTTCATGCGGTACGATAGGCCGGGGGCTGTGCCGAGCCGATAGATCTGGTCGAGGACCATGAGCTCTCGCGGCGGGTTCGCTTCGCCCGCCGGTGCACCGCCGGCTGCCGCTTGCAGCGCCTGGAGCTGCGACATCTCACGCGCGGTGACGCGCTGGAACGTCGTCGTGCGGACGGTGCTGATTCCGGGCCGAGCGGCGAGCGCGCCGCGGCCATCGGCGGCGGCGAAGTTGAGCTTGAACGTGCCGGCGGTCGCGACGACGGTCACTTTGCCCTTCGGGGTGGCGAGCGATGTCGCGGCGCGTGCTTCGCGAAGATTCGCGCCCGCGCCGGCGTAGGGAAGACCGGCCTCGCGCAGGAGGCGCAGACTCTCGAGCAGCGACTCACTGCCGTAATCCACCGAGTGGTTATTCGCCGCGGCAACCATGCGAACGCCCATGTTCTTGATGTCCCACGGAAAAGTGGTGTCCGAGGGAAAGAGCGCGCCAAGCTCGTTCACGGGGAATTTTTTCGAGTTGACGTCGAATGCGACGCCCTCGTAGTTGGCCAGCGAGAAATCCGCGCTGCGAACGATCTTCAGCACCTGGTCGAAGTCGGCGAGATTTTTCGTCGTCGCGGGTGTAACTCCCGAGATGTCACCCATCACGGCATAGACGAAACCGTCTTTGACGCCGGCGGGTGGTGGCGACGGGAAAACGAATGAGGCGGGGGCGTTCTGCGCTCCGCCCGCGGGCGGCGGGGTACGCAGCGCCGGATCGGATTGAGCGGCGACTATTCGGAGGGGGCTGGCGACGAGCGCGATCACGCAAAGTGACGCGGCGCGTGTGCGAGGAAGCATCACTGACTTGGCGGTCTGGGGGGAGCGAGCGGAGAGGGAAACGCAGGCGAACTCTATGGTACGTTTTCGAGACTGTCCAATATGCGGCGTGTCGGCAATTCATACCGATGATGTATGACCGACGGCGCCGCTATCGACGCGCGGCCGTTCTCGCGATACCGAGGAACGATTGCAGAATCGGGTTGAAGTTGTCGGTGCGCCACGCCGCGTCGATGCGCGTCGTCGCGGCTTCGGAGCCAATCGGGAAGTATTGAACGCCGCGCCAGCCCATTTGTCGAACGGATTCGGGAATGATGGTGACGCCCATTCCTGCCTCGACAAGACTGACAGTCGTGTACAGCTCGCGGCTCGTCTGGACGATACGCGGCTGCACGCCGGCTTCGGCGCAAACCCGGAGCACGTGCCCGTGCAAACCGGGTGCGAGGTCGCGGGGAAAGAGCACGAAGTCGTCGGCAGCGACGTCTGTCAGCTGCAGGCGTTTGCGTCCGGCGAGCGGATGACGCTTGCTGATCGCGAGGAGCAGGCGCTCCGTCATCATCGTCTCGGTCTTGAGCTCGTCATCGGGCGGCGGCTCCCGGACGAAGCCGAGGTCCAGGTCGCCGTTCCGCAGCGCGACGAGCTGGGGCCCGGTGGGCAGTTCACGGAGCTCGAGCCGCACACCGGGAAAGTTTTCGCGGAATTGGCGTATAACACGTGGGAGCGAGAGGAACATGACCGACGAAGCGAACGCGACGGTCAGCGAGCCGGTCTCGCCGCGCGAGGCTCGCTGCGCCGCGTCAACGGCATCGCGAACCCCTGCCAGAGCGCGGCGTCCCTCCTCGAGCAGGGTTCGGCCGGCGGGCGTGAGTTGCACCCGGCGGCTTGTCCGATCGAAGAGAGAAGTGCCCAGCTCGGCTTCGAGCCGCTGGATCTGAAGGCTGAGCGGCGGCTGAGCGATACCAAGCTTCCGCGCGGCGCGCCCGAAGTGCAGCTCCTCGGCGACCGCGATGAAATAGCGAAGGTGGCGCAACTCGATTCGGTCGATCATACCGACGGCGTATCGCTTCATGGCGTTCAAGATATTGGACATATGGAACGCCTTTCGGCAAGCTACGATAGCGCGAGATTGTTCCTGGCTCGCCTTCCAGGACCACCATCAGATTCATGCTGGAGCGATAATGACATTGGCCCAGAGCGCCGTTCTCCCGGCTGAAGCACACGACACGTTCCCGATCAACGGAACCGACTACATCGAGTTTTGGGTCGGAAACGCCAAGCAAGCGGCCCTTTACTATCAGAGCGCGTTCGGGTTCGAGCTGATCGCCTATCGCGGCCCGGAAACGGGTGTGCGCGATCGCGTGAGCTATCTCCTCGTCCAGAACAAGATTCGGCTGATGCTGACGAGTGCTCTCGGGCCCGACGGCGCGATCGCCGACCATGTTCGCCGCCATGGCGACGGCGTGCGCGACATCGCGCTTTGGGTGGACGATGCCCGCGATGCGTATGAAAAGGCCGTGGAACGCGGGGCTGTTTCGAATGAAGCCCCTCGGACGCTTCGCGACGACAACGGCGAAGTGGTGGTGGCGAGCTTCAAGATTTACGGCGACACCATTCACTCGCTCGTCGAGCGCAAAAACTACCGTGGACCGTTCCTCCCCGGGTTCCAGCCACGGACGTCGAATCGGCGTCCGGAGCCAACCGGTTTGCTCCATGTCGATCACTGCGTCGCCAACGTCGAGTTGGGGAAGATGAACGAGTGGGTCGGCTTCTACGAGCGCGTGATGGGGTTCAAGAATCTGATCTCGTTCGACGATACCGACATCTCTACGGAGTATTCGTCGCTCATGTCCAAGGTGATGTCGAATGGCAACGAGCGGATCAAGTTCCCGATCAACGAGCCGGCGGCGGGAAAGAAGAAGTCGCAGATCGACGAGTATCTCGAGTTCTATCGTGGCCCGGGCGTCCAGCATCTCGCGCTGGCGACCGATGACATCATCCACACCGTCACGACGCTCCGCGACCGCGGCGTCGAGTTCCTCTCGGTGCCGACGACGTATTACGATGAGCTCCAGGGTCGCGTCGGGAAGATCGACGAGCCGCTGTCCGAGCTGCAGGCGCTCGGGATTCTCGTCGACCGTGACCCGGACGGGTATCTGTTGCAGATTTTCTCGAAGCCGGTGCAGGATCGGCCCACGCTGTTCTACGAGATCATCGAACGGAAGGGTGCGCGCAGCTTCGGCAAAGGGAACTTCAAAGCGTTGTTCGAAGCGATCGAGCGCGAGCAGGCGCTCCGAGGCAATCTGTAAGACGACTATGCCGATCTATCACACGCTTGGCCAAGTTCCGAAAAAGCGTCACACGGTCTTCCGGAAGCCGAACGGCGGGATTTACGCCGAAGAGCTGATGGG
>JAICJQ010000023.1 GCA_025928335.1 Gemmatimonadaceae bacterium | reverse complement strand
GTGAGTTGGATTTTCACCTTCACGAACGCCGCGTACAACCTGGTCCGAATGCGGACGCTGATCCGCGTCGGGGCGTGCACGTGAGCACCGGTCGTTTCGCCGGCGTCGTGTCACTCGACGCCGAGTTCGAACCGGTGGAAAGGCCGATCCAGCCTGCCGAATCCTGCTTCGCGAGTGCTTCACCCGTCGAGTTCATCCATTTTTCCGCAGCCTGCTAGAGACTTTCGACGTAGGCCGCCATGCGTGCCCGCGTCTTCTCATCGGGCAAACGACCGCGAGCGGCGGCAAGGTCGTCAGTCAGATAATCGACGCGACCGATGCCCGGGATCGCCGCGGTCACGGCAGGGTGTGACACGATCCACTTCAGGCAGAACTGCGGCCACGTGGCGGCGTCGAACTCTTTGGCCCAATCGGGCAGCGGTTTGCTCATCACTTTCGAGAGCACGCGATTTCGGCCGAAGGGACTGTTCACGAGGACGCCCATGCCGAGGTCTTTGGCAAGCGGAATGACGCGCTCCTCGGCGCTCCGGTTGTCGATCGCGAGGTCGATCTGCACGACGTCGTACTTGTGCTTCTTCATCGCGGCCTCGAGATCGGCGTACTGGCCCTTGAAGCTGCTCGTAATCCCTGTGTAACGGATTCGGCCCGACTTCTTCATTTCGTCCAGAACTGGACCGAGCAACTCGGGGTTCGAGACGTTCCAGATCTGCATCAAATCGATCTTGTCGGTCTGGAGCGCCTTGAACGAGTTCTCCATCTGCGCCATCGCGGCGGCACGGTCGCCGCCGCCACGGACGGACACTTTTGTGGCGATGAAGTACTTGTCCCGGTTCTTCAGTTCGGAGAGTAAAGCGCCAACAACCGACTCGGCACGGCCGTACGACGGCGCGGTATCGATGATCCGTCCGCCGAGCGCCGGAAAGGCCTTCAACGTCTCGCGGAGGGGCGGCAACTCCTCCGGTTTCGGGTTCTGATAGATCACGGCGGTCCCGACGCCGACAATCGGCAATCTCTCACCGCTCGACGGGATGGGTCGCTCAATCAGAGCACCCGTTTGCTCGCCATGTCCCCACGGGGACGGAAGAGCGAACGCCCGACCCCGCGCGAGCGTCAGGAACGCGCTCGCGCTGAGGCCGCGCTTGAGCGCGTCACGACGGCTGATGGATTGATCGTAGGACATGCGAGCTCCAGTCTGACCGGCAGGAGACCGGCCACGAGCAGGGGATAAAGGCCGTTCGTCGCTCCGCTCCTCAGGATGACGGCTCTTATCTTCATCGCATGCCGAAACGCGCGCAACCGATGGAGTGGTGGAAGAGCTATTTCGACGCGCAGTATCTCCTCGAGTACGAGCCGTTGCTTTCCCTCGAGCGTGATCGCGCGGAAGTCGCGCGCCTTCTCGACGTTCTCGGGTTGCCGTCCGGGAGCCGCGTGTTGGACGTTCCCTGTGGCCAGGGGCGGCACGCCCATCTGCTCGCGGAAGCAGGGTTCGACGTCGTGGGACTCGACTACTCGGCCGACTTGCTGGCGCGTGCGCGAGGTCGCGGAACCGGGCCCCGGCTCCGCTACCGTCGCGGGAACATGAAACGGATGCCCGCGCAATGGCGCGGACGTTTCGATGCCGTGGTCAACCTGTTCACGTCGTTCGGCTTTTTTGTCAGTCCGAGAGACGACCGCGACGTCATACGGGAGTTCGCGCGGGTTCTCCGACCGGGTGGCGTCCTCGTATGGCACGGCGCCAGTCGTGACGGAGTAATGGCGCGCTTTCTCGGTCGCGATTGGTGGACGACGCGGAACAAGACACTGATCGCGCAAGAACGGTCCTTCGATCCACTCTCCGGGCAGTTGACCGTGGAGTCCGTATGGCGCGGACCGAAGGGTATGGGATCACGCGAGCACCGGATCCGGCTCTATTCGCCGACCCACCTCGCCGAACTATGCGCGGACGCCGGACTCGTCGTCGAAGAAGCCTACGACGGATTTACCGAAAAACCGCTCGCGCGCAGCTCGGGCGAGATGATGCTCGTCGCGCGGAAGACAACTCCGTTGCCCGCCTTGCGGCGATCCCGCTAGCTTGTGATCGCTATGCGTCCAATTCGCGTCCTCGTTGCCAAACCCGGTCTCGACGGCCATGACCGCGGCGCGAAAGTCGTCGCGGCGGCGCTCCGCGATGCCGGGATGGAAGTCATATACACCGGGCTGCACCAAACGCCCGAGATGATCGCCGCCGCGGCCATTCAGGAAGACGTCGACGTCGTTGGTCTGTCGATCCTCAGCGGCGCCCACATGACGCTGTTCCCGCGGGTGCGTGAGCTCCTGCATCAACAAGGGCGCGACGACATTCTGATCACCGGCGGCGGTATCATCCCGAAGGAAGACATGGACGCGCTCCGGGAACACGGCATCGGGCAACTGTTCGGACCCGGAACGCGCACGACCGATCTGATCGACTACATCCGCGACTGGTTCGCCGAGCGCGAACGGCAGGAAGCGTGAGCAGCCGACTTCGCGAACTGAGTGACGAAGTCCGACAGCTCGAGGCACGACTCAAGCAAGGCGGCGGCGAAGACAAGATCGCGCGGCAGCACAAGCAGGGGAAACTGACCGCTCGCGAGCGCATCGCGCTCCTCTGCGACAAGGACACGCGCTTCGTCGAGATCGGGCTTCTCGTCGCATACGACGAGTACGAGGGCCAAGCCCCCGCGGCGGGTGTCGTGACGGGCATCCTGACCGTGGAAGGGCGCCGCGCCGTCGTCATCGCGAACGATGCGACCGTCAAAGCAGGCTCCTGGTGGCCCGAGACGATCAAGAAGATGCTCCGCGCCCAGGAGATCGCGATGCGCTGTCGCATCCCGATCATCTATCTCGTCGACTCGGCGGGTGTGAATCTCCCGTATCAGGGCGGCGTCTTTCCGGGACAGTACGGCGCGAGTCGGCTGTTCTACTACAACTCGATCATGCGTCGCTATCTGCGAATTCCGCAGCTGGCGGCCGTCATGGGGCCGTGCATCGCCGGCGGCGCATATTTGCCCGCGCTGTCCGATCTCATCGTGATGGTGAAGGGCACGTCGTTCATGGGGCTCGGCGGTCCGAACCTCGTCAAAGGCGCGACGGGACAGAGCATCGACGGTGAGACCTTGGGCGGCGCGGTGACGCACACTGAGGTGAGCGGCGTGGCGCACTACGCCGCGGACAACGATGAAGCCTGCATCACGAAGCTCCGCGACCTCATCGCTCGTCTGCCGGCGCAGGCGCTCGCCGGTTCATCCGTGGCGAGTGGCAGCACCGAACAGCTGTACGACCTTCTCCCGGCGGATCACCGCATGTCATACGACATGCACGAGCTGCTTCGCGTGATCGTCGATGACGCCGTCCTCGACGAGTTCCAGGGCAATCTCGCGCGCGAGATGATCTGCGGTGATGCGCGCGTCATGGGCATTCCCGTCGGCGTCATCGCCAACCAGCGCGGGTTGATCAAGGGCCGGCCCGGCGAGAAGCCACGCTTCGGGGGCATCGTGTACGCCGAGAGCGCGGAAAAGGTCGCGTATTTCATCGATCGCTGCGATCGTGAGCGCATTCCTCTGTTGTTCGTGCAGGACGTCTCGGGCTTCATGGTCGGGCCGGAGGCGGAGCACGAGGGCATCATTCGCGCCGGCGCGCGATTCGTCGAAGCCATGGCGACGGCCCGCGTGCCGAAGATCGTGCTGACGGTGAATCACGCGTCGGGCGCCGGCTACTACGCGATGGCGGGCCAGGGCTTCGACCCCGATTTCATTTTCAGTTGGCCGACCGGTCGCATGGCGGTGATGGAAGGCGAATCCGCGGTGCACGCCGTGCACGGTCCGGCGATCGACGCAGCCAAAACCAAGAAGCAGCCCTTGCCACGAGATGTGGCCACCGCGGTCGACGAGATGCGTGCCGATTACGAGCATCAGCTCGACGCCCGGTTCGCCGGCGCGCGCGGCTTCATCGACGCCATCGTGTATCCCGAGGATACGCGCGAGGTGCTCCATATCGCGCTGACATCGGCTCTCCAGAATCACGGGCCACATCTCGGGCCCTTCGTCCTTCCCGCGCACTTCGGCGACGCATGAGCACATCCGACAATTCCAATCGCATCGTCCGCGTGGCTGCGGGACAGGGCTTCTGGGGTGACTGGCTCGAGGCGCCGCGGCGTCAGGCCGAGGGCGGCCCGATCGACTACCTGATGCTCGACTACCTCGCCGAAGTCACGATGAGCATCCTGCAAAAGCAGAAGGAGCGCGACCCGAAGATGGGGTACGCGCGCGACTTCATCGGTGCGGTCGAGAGCATCTGGCCGGCGATCGCCGAGCGCGGGGTTCGTGTCATCGCCAACGCGGGCGGGGTGAATCCTCCGGCCTGCGCCGACGCGGTGCGCCAATCGGCCGAGCGTGCGGGCGTGTCGAAGTCCGTTCGCATCGGCGTCGTGACGGGCGATGACCTGCTGCCGCGTCTCGATGAGTTGATCGCCGGCGGCCACGTGCTCGCCAACATGGAAACCGGCGAGCCGCTGTCTGCCGTCCGCGATCGTGTGCTCTCGGCCAATGCCTACATCGGCTCGACGCCGATTGTCGAGGCGCTTTCGAAAAAGGCCAACATCGTCATCACGGGCCGCTCGACGGATACGGCGCTCACCATGGCGCCGCTCCGCTTCGAGTTCGGGTGGGGCGCCGAGGACTGGGATCGTCTCGCCGCGGGAATCATCGCCGGCCACATCATCGAGTGCGGAGCGCAATGCTCCGGCGGCAACTGCCTCTACGACTGGCAGAACATTCCCGATCTTGCGAACGTCGGCTATCCGATCGTCGAAGCCTCGGCGGACGGAACGTTCGTCATCGCCAAGCATCCGAACACAGGCGGACGAATTTCCATCCGTTCAGTGACCGAGCAACTCGTCTACGAGATGGGTGACCCGCACTCGTACATCACGCCCGATGTCGTCGCCGACTTTACGTCGATTCGTCTCGAGGATACGGGTGAGAATCGAGTGCGTGTGTTCGGGATCAAGGGCCGACCGCCGACGGACAAGCTGAAGGTCTCGATCGCCTACCGCGCCGGCTTCAAGGCTGTCGGAACGCTGGTGTACTCGTGGCCGGATGCGCTGCCCAAGGCGCAGCTCGCCGACCGCGTTCTGCGCGAACGGCTCGATAATCTCGGGCTCCGCTTCGACAAGGTGCTGAGTGAGTTCGTCGGCGCGTCGGCGACGCACGGACCGCTGGCCGGCGACCCGGGCGATCCGCCCGAAGTCCAACTGCGCTTCGGCGTCCGCGGCGAAGACAAGAGCGCCGTCGAGCGGTTCACCCGCGAGATCGCGCCACTTGTCCTCAATGGGCCGCCCAGCGTGACGGGGTTCGCCGGCGGACGGCCCAAAGTCGAGGAGATTGTGGCCTATTGGCCGGCCCTGGTCGACAAGAGTGTAGTGCAGACGCGCGTGGAGGTGCTCGGATGAACGTTCGCCTGCTGGACATCGCGCATGCGCGGTCGGGGGACAAGGGCGATACCGCCAACGTCGGACTGATCGCCATCGATCCGTCGTGGTATCGCGTGCTCGAGCGCTACGTGACCCGGGAACGCGTTGCCGCGCATTTTCGTGGCATCATTACGGGAAAAGTCGAGCGATATGAGCTTCCGAATTTGAACGCGCTTAACTTTCTCCTGCACGGCGCGCTCGACGGCGGCGGCACGTTGTCGCTCAAGACCGATGCCCAGGGAAAAGTGTTCTCGACGGCGATGCTCCGAATGGTGCTCGACATTCCGGACGAGGAGGCGAGAGCGCTGAAGCTGCCGGGCTCGAAACAGTGGCCGACGTATCAACGCTCGCCCAAGGAATGAAGCGCCGGACGGAAATTCAGCTCGCACTCGTGGTGATGGGCCTGATCGTCTGGGGCTACGGTCAGCGTAGGGACGACTCGCGGCTTACGTGGATCGGTCTCGCGTTTTTCGCCGCTGCCACCGTCCTTCGATTATTCAAGAAGCGGCCCGAGCACGACCCAGAGCAGGAACCTTAGACGGCGTCTCCAATCGAGCGCCCTAAGCCGTTATACTTCAAGGGTTATGGTGCGTCGTCGAATACCGGAGCTCCTGGCCCCGGCCGGGTCGTTGGACGCCGTTCGCGCGGCTGTGGCGAATGGCGCCGATGCCGTCTATCTCGGCGCCTCTCGTTTCAACGCCCGCGACGAGGGTGCGCAGCTGAGCCTCGAGGAGCTCGGCGAGGCCTGCCGCATCGCGCACGAGCGGGGCAGGCGCATCTACCTCACGCTGAACGTCCTCATCAAGCCCGGCGAGGTCGTCGATGCCTTGATGTTTTTGGGCGAAGCGGTCGACCTCGGTATTGACGCGGTAATCGTCCAGGACGTGGGCTTGATCACACTCATCCGGAAGCTGTTTCCGTCGCTCGAGGTGCACGGCTCGACGCAGATGACGGTGCACGACGGCGCGGGGGCGGCGGTGGTCGAAGCGCTCGGCGTCCACCGGGTGGTGCTGGCCCGGGAGAACACCCTCGACGACATCCGCGAGATTCGAGCGGCGGTGCCAAATCTCGGGCTCGAGAGTTTCGTGCACGGCGCGCTCTGCATCTCGTACTCCGGCCAGTGCTTCATGTCGGGAATGATCTCGGAGCGAAGCGCGAATCGTGGCTCGTGCGCTCAGTCGTGCCGAAAGGACTACGTGCTGACGGATGCCGCATCCGGCGATGAGTTGGATCGCGGCTATCTCATCTCGGCCAAAGACCTCGGCGCCTACGAGCATCTGCCGGCCATCGCCGACGTCGGCATCGTTTGCCTCAAGGTCGAAGGACGAAAGAAGCGACCTGAGTATGTCGCCACGGTCACCAAGACGTATCGCGATCTGCTCGATCGTGCCGAGCGTGGTGAAGATGCCGCGCCCACGGAACAGGAGATTCAACCACTCGTTCAGATTTACAGCCGAGGATTCACCGGCGGCATGTATGGGGGCCGCCAGGGGCGCGACTACGTGACGCGCACTCAGCCGGACAATCGAGGCACGGTGCTCGGCACGGTCGTCGGGTATGAGCGAGGCGCTCTCGTCGTCGAGGTCTCGCAGCCGTTGCAGGTGGGCGACGGGCTCGGTTTCGAGGCGCCGGACAGTGTGGGCGGCCCCACGGTCGGCTTCTCGGTCAGTGCGGTCCGCACCCTCTCGTCGCGCGGCATTGTGCGTCAGGCGATCGAAACGCGCACGCGCGTCCAAGCAGGGTGGCGCGTGGTCCGAACCTCCCAGTCGCAGTTGCTCGACCGCGCTCGCGCGAGTTATGCGAGTTTGCCGAGCGCCATGCGTGCGCGAAAGAGCCGCCTCGACGTGCGCCTGTTTGGCGCCGCGGGAACTCCGCTGAAAGCTGTGTTCACCGCGGACGGCGAGTCCGTCACGGTTCGCACGGAGCTGACCCTCGCGCCCGCGACGAAGCGCGCGCTCGATGTTCCCGCGCTTCGCGAGCAGTTCTCGCGTCTTGGCGAAACGCCGTTTGTGCTCGGCTCGCTCGAGGCCGACGGATTGGCACCGGGGCTCTTCCTCCCGGTGAGTGAGCAGAACCACCTGCGCCAGCAGGCCGTTGAACAGCTGATGGTGAATCGCGATTGGGCACGACACGCCGCGCTTGCGGAGCGCGAGATGCGCATTCGGGATGCGGTGGCAGAAGTGCCGCTTGAACCGCGCGAAATGACCGACGTCGCATTTCGGTTGACGGCGCACGTCTATCGGCTCGAGGACGCCGACGCGGCAGCCGAAGCCGGCGCCACGGAGATTTGCTTCGATCCGTTCTTGCGCCATCCCGCGCCGCCGGTATCGCGACTCAAGGCGCTGCGGGATCGACTGGCGGAGCGGGGAATCGCGCTCCGTCTGCGGACGCCGACCATCGTCCGTCCTGAAGAGCGCCGCACGCTCGACAAATGGCTCGACGTCGGTTTGCCGATTCTCTCTGGCCACCTCGGCCTCGTGGCGGAGCTGTCGCGGGAGGGGCGCGATGTGATCGCCGACTACGCGACGAACGTCTTCAACGCGCATTCGGCGGCGCAAGTGTTCGGCGTTGGTGCGTCGCGAATCGTCGCGTCGGTGGAGCTCACCACCAATGAGCTCGCCGAGGTGGTCGCACCGTGGGGCGGGGCAGGGTTCGACGTTCTCCTCTACGGCCGCCCGGAGGGGATGACGATCGAGCATTGCACGCTGTCGGCGGCGTTCGATCGCGAAGCGACTACTTGCCGCGATCTGTGCGTGCAAAAGCACCCGAATGTCGAGCTGACCGATCCGGCCGGCTACACCTTCCCGGTGGCGACAGATTCGGCCTGTCGAAACCGCTTGCTGCACTCGCGTCCAATCGAGGGGTCGGAATTTCTGCCGTCGTTGTGGACCTCGGGGATTCGCGGATTCCATCTGCTGTTCAACGTTCCGCAGGACGACGTTGGGCAGATCGTCGCGCGATATCGGGCCGCGTTGGACGCGCTGTCGGCCGGCTCGACGCCGGACGTCGCGTCGGTGCGCGACCTATTTGGCTCGCAGTTCACGCGCGGCCATTTTGCGCGCGCAGTGTAATGCGCCGCCATGCGTCGACTCGATGACGCGGTTGCGCTCTCTGGTCCGCAGGCTAGTCGCATGACAACGGTGCCATCGATCGAGCAGGCACGCGGCGCGTTACAGCAACACTTCGGCTACCCAGTGTTTCGCGCCGGGCAGGAGGCGGCCGTCGAGTCGGTCCTGTCGGGTCGCGATACGCTGGTCGTGCTGCCCACGGGCGGCGGAAAGTCGCTGTGCTACCAAGTGCCGGCGCTCATTCTGCCCAAGCTGACTGTCGTCATCTCGCCGCTCATCTCGCTGATGAAGGACCAGGTGGACGCGCTCGAAGCGCGCGGCCTTCCGGCGACATTCGTCAATAGCACGCTGACTCCGTCTCAAGTCTCCGACCGACTGTCGCGCGCCGTTCGCGGCGACGTGAAGCTCCTCTACGTCGCGCCGGAGCGCTTCGACTTTGGGACGACGGCCGAGCGATTGCGCGACGCGGGCGTCTCTCTGCTCGCGGTGGACGAAGCGCACTGCATCAGCGAATGGGGACACGACTTTCGGCCGAGCTATCTGCGCATCGCGAGCGTGCGAGAGCGGCTGGGTTGGCCGCCGACCGTCGCGCTGACGGCGACGGCGACGCCGCATGTTCGAACCGATATCGTCACGCAGCTCAAGCTCGACAACCCGACGACGATCATCACCGGGTTCGATCGCAAGAATCTGAGCTACCACGTCATTCCGACGAAGACAGACCGCGACAAGGACGATGCGCTGGTCCATCTGCTGCGTAAGAATGAAGGACTGGCCGTGGTGTACGCCTCGACGCGGCGTGCCGTCGAGCGCATCACGCTGCTCTTGGAAAAGGCTCGCATCCCAGCGGCGGCGTATCACGCGGGGCTCGACGACGACCATCGTCATCGTGTGCAGGACGCATTCATGCACGAGGACGTGCGCGCCATCGTCGCGACGAACGCGTTTGGAATGGGGATTGATAAGCCGAACGTTCGCCTGGTCATCCATTACGCGATGCCTGGAACGCTCGAGGCGTACTACCAGGAGGCCGGGCGCGCCGGACGCGATGGACTTCCCGCGGTGTGTTATCTCCTGCACGCGTTCCCCGACCGCTTCACCCACGAGTTCTTCATCAAGGGTGCATATCCGGAGCGACCCCTCGTCGAAGAGGTGTACGACGTGCTTCGCCGGACCGCCGACAAAATGGGCGCCGTGTCGCTGTCGGCAGACGAGATCGCGACACGGCTCAAGTCGAAGGCCGGAGGTCGCGACGTCGAGTCGGCGTTGCGAATTCTGAAACAAGGCGGGGCTTACAGCGTAGATCAGGAGGGAAGCGCCCGCGTCGAGGTGAGACTTCTCGCGACACCCGAGCGAATCAAGCGTGAGCTCGGCGGACAGGATTCCCTCGAGCTGGGGTTGCTTCGCGCGATGTGGCGCGTCGCCGGCGATGCCCTCAATGACGGCGCCGCGATCGATCTCGAGGGGCTTCCGCACGGTCTGGGTGGTTCGGCGAGCAAGCTGCGGCTTCTCGATTCGCTGCAATCGCGGCAGTTCGTCCAGTGGAAGCGTGCGGGCGCGGGCGCGTCGCTCACGGCGCCGAAGAAACCGCTGACGGCGTTCAAGATTGATTGGACGATGATCGACCGGCGCCGCCGCGCCGACATGCAGAAGCTCGAGGCGATGCAGCAGTACGCGTATACGAAAGGCTGTCGCCGCGGGTTCGTCCTGCGCTACTTCGGCGATCCGGCCGCGCGGACCTCGTGCGGCGGCTGCGACAACTGTCTGGACGTTCGGGTAGACGTCGAAGCGGGGGGCGCGCCGTCGTTGCGGCAGTCGTCGAAGTCCAAACGAGACGGTGGGGGCGCGAAGGCGAAACGGGAGGTGCCGGCGGACGACCTCCCGGTGCTGTCGGGCGCTGATGAAGCGCTGCTCGCGCGGCTGCGCGACCTGCGACGAAACATTTCGCGCGAAGAGCAGGTCCCGGCGTATGTCGTGTTTCCTGACCGCACCCTCGCCGAAATGGCGGTGCGAAGGCCCACGAACGCGGCGGCCCTTGGTAAGATTCGTGGCATAGGCCCAGTCAAACTCGAACGATATGGAGAGCGCTTCCTCGACCTCCTGCGATCCGTGGACGAGACGGAAGCCGCTTAACGAGATACATAATGGACGACGCGCTTTACTTCTCTGAACAGCATCTCGCCACCCGCGAAATGGTGCGCCAATTCGCGCGCGACGAAGTCGCACCAATCGCGGCGAAATACGACGCCGAGGCGAAGTTTCCCTGGGAAAGCATCCGGAAGATGGGAGAGCTCGGACTGCTCGGCGTGCCCTGGCCGGAAGAGTTGGGCGGCGCCGGACTGGATTTGATCAGCTACATGATCGTGATCCACGAGCTCGGAAAAGTCGATGCCTCACACGCGCTCACCATCTCGGCGCACACCACGCTCGGCACCTCGCCGATCGTCAAGTTCGGAACGCCGGAGCAGAAGCAGCGCTACGTGCCGGTTCTCGCGACGGGTCGCGTAATGGGTGGATTCGGTCTCACCGAACCTGAGGCCGGAAGCGACGCGGGCGGGACGCGGACGACAGCAGTCCGCCGCAACGGCCACTACGTCCTCAATGGGGTAAAGCGGTTCATCACCCACGGCAGCGTCGGTGAGATCTTCGTCGTCACGGCGGTCACGGATCGTTCGCAGGGGACGAAGGGAATCAGCTCCTTCATCCTGACCAAGCCGACGAATGAGCTGGAGGCCACGAAGCGGGTCGGGGTGGGACACGAGCCTTCGCTTCCGGCTATGAAGGGATTCCGCGCCGGGAAGAAGGAGGACAAACTGGGCTGGCGCGCCTCGGACACCGCCGAGTTGATCATGGAGGACGTCGAGGTTCCCGCGGAGAATATGCTCGGGGCCGAAGGGCAGGGCTTCGTGAATTTCATGAAGACCCTCGACAACGGGCGCGTCGGGATCGCCGCGCTTTCGTTGGGCATCGCGGAAGGCGCGTTCGAGCAAGCGCTACAGTATACGAGTGTGCGGAAGCAGTTCGGTCAGCCTGTGGCGAACTTCCAGGGCGTACAGTTCCGCCTGTCCGACATGGCAACGGAGATCGAGGCGGGCAAACACCTCATGTATCACGCGGCGTGGCTTGCCCAGAACGGCCGCCCGTTCTCGAAGGAAGCCGCTATGGCCAAGCTGTTCTGCTCCGAGCTCGCGATGCGAGCTACCATCGGTGCGGTGCAGCTACATGGCGGCTATGGCTACACCAAGGACTATCCGGTCGAACGCTTCATGCGCGACGCCAAGATCTGCGAGATCGGTGAAGGAACCTCCGAGATCCAGCGGATCGTGATCGCGAGGCATTTGCTGAAACAGCTCAGCGATTGACCCGCCCGACGCGCCGAGTTGGCAATCTCAGCGTTCGACAATTATCTATCTCGTAGTGAGCCTTCTAACGTTTTCTTTCGCTTCATCTCCGCGCAGCGACTCGTCGCGGGATGTGAGCGTCTTGCGCCCACCGACGGTCGATGCGGTTTTCGCTGTCGTCCGGGCGTTCGTCCTGTTCCTGGTGCGAGGCCTGTTGGGTCAGGCCGATCGCACACCGCTCCGTTCCACGCTGCGCGTCGTGCCGGATCTTCCGAGGCAGGGAGAATCGGCGCATCGCGACCAGCCGGAGCCGGTGTGGACGATCACGCCGGAGCGTCGGACAGCCTTTACGCGTGATGTCGTCGATCGCAATGCGCGGTCACGACCCGCCCCCAACCTTTTGCTTTTCCGCCACGCCGCACCCGCCGAGTCGCCGGGCGCGCGTTGGATGGCGGACATCGATGAAACGAGAAATTCTGATCAACGCGAACCCGCGCGAGACGCGGGTCGCCATTATCGAGGACGACCAGCTCGTTGAACTACTGGTCGACCGCCCGGACGCTCGCCGCATGGTCGGCGACATCTATCTGGGCAAAGTAGAAGCAGTCCTTCCTGGCATTCAGGCAGCGTTCGTCAATATCGGCACCGAAAAGAGCGCATTCCTCCACGCCTCCGACGTCGTGTACGACGAAGGCGAAGGGGAAGGCGAGAGTGACGACGACGACGCGGACGACGACGATTCGGAGCCCGGCCGTCGCCGCCGCGCGAAAGCCCCGGCGATTCAGGATGTCGTCAAGCGCGGCCAGGACCTCATCGTTCAAGTCTCGAAAGAGCCGATCTCCACGAAGGGTCCGCGCGTCACCGCGCAGGTGTCGCTCGCCGGCCGCTTCCTGGTGTACATGCCCTTCGCCGAGCGCGTGGGCGTCAGCCGGAAGATCGGCGACCGTGAGGCGCGCAAACGACTCCGCGGTCAAGTCGAGGAAGTGCTGCCGAAGAATTCGGGCGGCGTCATCGTGCGCACGGTTGGTGAGGACGTCACCCAAGAGACCCTCGAGCGTGAGCTCACGACGCTGATTGGCCAGTGGAAGCGGATCAAGCGGAAGACGCACTTCGTCCGCGCGCCGTCGCTGATCCATCGCGAGACCAGCCTGACCCGCGGCTTGATGCGCGACGTGTTCAGCACGAAGGTCGAGCAGGTCACCGTGGACTCGAAGCAGGTGCACAACGAGATCCTCGAGTACTTGAAGGGCATTGCTCCCGAGCTGATCGATCGCGTGAAGCTGTACGAGGACGTCACGCCGCTCTTTGATAAGGCCGAGATCGAGCAGGAAATCCGCGACCTCTTCAAGCGTCGCTGCGATCTGCCGTCCGGCGGCTACCTGATCATCGAGCCCACGGAAGCGCTCGTGTCGATCGACGTGAACTCAGGCCGCTACACGGGCAAGAAGGACCCTGAGAAAACAATCCTTCGTACGAATCTCGAAGCGGCCCGCGAAGTCGCCCGTCAGGCGCGCCTCCGCGACCTCGGCGGCATCATCGTCTGCGACTTCATCGACATGGAGACGAAGGCGAACCGCGAAAAAGTGCTTCAGGAGCTGCGCACCCATCTGGGTCGCGACCGGGCGCGCACCAAGGCCTTCGCCGTGAGCGACCTCGGTCTGATCGAGATGACGCGCCAGCGGGTCCGGCAGAGCCATTTGCAGAACATGACGGAGGCCTGCCCGACCTGTCACGGAACGGGCCGCGTCTTCACCGCCGAAACCATCGCCCGCCGCATCGAGCGCTCCGTCAAGCGCGCCGGCCTCGAGGGTCGCAAGGACCCACTCGTCGTGCGCCTGCACCCGGACGTAGCGATGTACGTCCTGGAGAACGAGAAGGATCTACTGAAGAAGCTGGAGAAGGCGGTCGGGTTCGGGCTCGAGTTTCGCGACGATCCGCTGTTGAAACCGGACGAGTTCAAACTGCTTGTGAAGTCGGCTGGGCGAGACGTGACGGGACAGTACGCTGTGGCGTAGGGGCGACCGGCTCTTAGCGGTAATGGCGTGGGTCGAACGGAAAAGGTGGTGAGATCTTAGATCCTGGGTCCTAGATCCTAGATGAAACGGCGAACCGCGGAGGGGTCGGCGGTATCGATTCCGTCGAACGTCGCCGAGGGAAACTCAAAGAGCGGCAAAGGCCATTATCTCAATCACCTTTCGCATGCGCTAGGGTCGCTGAGCGAGCTCGAGACGCTGCTGCTTGCGCATCGCGTTGGGTATTTGACCGCTGCGACGTATCGCGACCTTGCCGCTCTGGCAGACGAGATTGGCCGGATGCTTCACAGCCTCAGTCGCTCCGTAGCCCGATCCGACGCAAGGGAACGTCCCGACGCCATCTAGGACCTAGGATCTACGATCTAGTACCTTAGGCCGCCGTTGACACAACCCACCGTATTACCTAGCTTTACAGGCTAACCCCGCACCAGACTTTAGCCCTACCATGCCTTACGCTATCATCAAAACCGGCGGCAAGCAGTTCCGTGTCGAGCCCGGTCGCACCTACAAGATCCCCTCCGTCGTCGGCGAAGAGGGCGGGAAGATCGAGTTCAACGACGTTCTCCTCGGCAACGACGGCAAGAACGTCAAAACCGGCATTCCCGGCCTCAAAGGCGCCAGCGTGACCGGCGAGATCGTCCGCCATGGCCGCGGTGAGAAGATCATCGTCTTCAAGCAGAAGCGGCGAAAGAACTACGCGCGCAAGCGCGGGCACCGGCAGGGCTTCACCGAAGTTCGTATCAACGACATCTCCCTCGGCTGATCGAGGTCGCAATGGCTCATAAAAAAGGCGTAGGCTCGTCCCGCAACGGTCGAGACTCCAATCCGAAATATCGCGGCGTGAAGAAGTACGGTGGCGAGCGCGTCGTCGCCGGCAACATCATCGTCCGCCAGTGCGGCACGAAATGGCATCCCGGCAACAACGTCGGCCTCGGCACCGATTATACCATCTTTGCCCTGATCGACGGCGTCGTGAAATTCGAGCATAAGAGCCGAAGCCGGTACAAGGTCAGCGTGTATCCCGCTCCTGCCGGCGAGGCCGAAGCAACGTCCGCCGCGTAAGCGCAGAGAAGCTTTTTGAACGGCCCCCGGCGAAAACCGGGGGCCGTTCTAGTTTTCGGAACACCCCGTGCAACCCGCGAGGCCGGGCTCGCGTAGGTTCACACACGCATCACCGGGAAACGACTCATGGCACTGCTCGACAAGTTGCGTCAGGAGCTGGATCGCGCGGGACGCTCGGCGCAACGCGCACTCGACGAGGGGCGACTACGACTCGACTTGTTTCGCGCGCGCCAGTCGGTCGACAAGTTCGCGCAGCGCTTCGGCTATGCCGTGTTCCGCGCGAAGAAAGCCGGCGCCGACTTGCCCGCCGAGGAGTACACGGCGCATATGAACAATCTCACCGCAGCCGAGGCCGAGGTGACGCGCCTCGAAACCCTCATCGCCCAGGCACAGAAGGGAGAGGCCTCGTCGGACAAAACTCCGCCCGCGTCGCCGCCGCCCGGTGAGAGCGGCGCGACGCCCTAGAGTTCTTCGAGCAGCCGCACGTCGTCGGAGCAGATTCCGTCGACGCCGAGCGTGGCGAGGCGCCGCGCTTCTTCTCGACTGTTGACCGTCCAGGCGATGACCCGACAGCCACGCGCGTGGACGCGGTTGACAAGGGCTTGGTCGACCAACTTCCAGTGCGGCCAGACGTCACGCGCCGCGCTGCGGGCAAGAACGTCATTCAGCGTTGCCAGCGAGCCGTCGAACAACACGCCGCGAGCAATTTTTGGCGCGATCTCGCGCATTCGTTCGATGGTGGCGTGGTCGAACGAGTGTACCGCGCAGCGGACCGGGACGCTGGCGAGCGTTTCGCTGATCGCTTGCTCGATTCCGAGTGCCTTGATTTCGACGTAGGCCGTCGCCGACGCCGGGATGGACTCCAGCACACTTCTGAGGAGGGGAATTCGGCCGTCCGCCTGTTTCTCGAGGTCGGGCCACGTCAGCTCGCTAATGGCGAGCCCATCCTTGGAAAGCGTTGGATCGTGATGCACCACGATCCGCCCATCGCGCGTGGCATGGACGTCGAGCTCAACGGCGTCCGCTCCAAGCTCAAAGGCTCGGCGGAAGGACGATAGGGTGTTCTCGGGAAACTCCCGCTTAGCGCCCCTATGCGCGATTCGCTCCACAGCCCGGACGGCCCTCAAACAGCCCTCGCGTGGTATATTGCCGCCCGGCGGGCGTTCGGCCGCTCGCCATCTGACGGAGGTACATCACCTTAACGGCTTAGTTCCCGTGACGTCTACCCTTTGAACCGAATGACCGATGCGCCGCAAGGGAGTGGGCCGGGCGGGGGCGGGGGAAGAGGTGGCGACGACCAACGGGACCTCGAGCTCATCGCGCAGTGGAAGGCTGGCGACCAACGCGCGGCGAGTGCGCTGGTCGAGCGGCATGCCGCAGCGCTCGCTCGATTCGCCGTCGCCTCGGGAGAGCGGAACGAAGTCGACGAATTGGTGCAGGACACGTTTGTTCGAGCCTTCAATTCGCTCGATGGCTTCCGCGGCGATAGCTCCTTTCGGACATGGCTGTTCACGATCGAGCGCCGGCTGCTACTCGACCGGCGACGGGCCGACAAGCGGCGACGCGATCGGCTCGAGATTCAGGAGGACGACGCGGCCACGGAGTACGACGCGCTCGACTCGGTGGTCGCCGATGAGACGGAGCGCCGAATGCGGGACGCGGTGACGCGGTTGTCGCCGACGCAGCGAGAAGTGTTTACGCTGAGAGTGGGAGAAGGGTTGTCGTACAAGGAAATCGCCGACGCGGTTGGAACGACGGAGGGCGCGGCGCGGGTGCACTACCACAACGCAATGCGCGCGGTGAAGGAGTTTCTCGATGAATGATTGCCTGAACGCGGAGATGCGCGACCGATTGCCGGATTTGCTCCATGAGCGTCTGGAGGCGTCAGCGCGTGCGGCGGTGATGGCACATGTCGACGGCTGCGCCGATTGCCGCGACGAGCTCGAGCTGCTTCGTGTGGCGCGCGGCACACTGATCAAGGCGACGCCCCGCGTCGACCTGAATTTCATCGTCGAAGCGCTTCCGAAGGCACCGTCGCGTGCACGCGCACTGTCGGTCCCGCGGCGTCGCGTGTGGACGGATTGGAGAGTCGCCGCCGCCGCTGTCCTGCTCATCGCCGGCGGCAGCTCGTACTCGCTGTTGGGCCGGCACGGTGGCGTTGTTGTGCGCGACACGCTCGTGGCCCAGGTGTCGCCGCCCGTGACCGAGTCTGCAACACCGGAGGTCCAGCAGGCCGAGAGTGCGAGGACCGCGGAAGCCCCGACGCCGCGGCCTGAGGTCGTTGCGGAGGGTCCGTCCGAGGTGAGTGAGACTTCGGGACTTGGGACGAGCCGCTTGGGTGATTTGAACGAGAAGCAGCTCAAGGCGCTCCTCACCGAGATCGACCAACTGTCGCCGTCTCCCATTACTGAGCCGGATCCGGTGACGCTTCGCGTCGACACGAAGGGCACGACTTCGCCGGAGGGCCTCTAATGTTCGTCCGTACGTCCGCGGTTGTTCTGATGCTCGGCGCCTTCGCGTTCGGGATACAGGCTCAGCGCGCGGACAGCGGAGTGCCGCGGGTGGGTGGACGAGCGGGAATGCGCGGCCAACCGCCGGCTGAACGACAACTGCTACAGCGTCAGGTGCGTCAGGCCTTCGCGAAAGCCGTGCGGCGCCAGTTGAGTCTGAGCGACGATCAGATGCGAAAGCTGCAGAGCGTCGATCTCAAGTACGAGCGCCAACGGGTCGCGCTGCTGCGCGACGAACGTCAGGCGCGCCAAGGGTTGAAGCGCACGATGGACGACTCGACGAGCGTCGATCAGGCCAAGGTGGACGGCTACCTGTCGCAGCTTGTGAAAGCGCAGCGCACGCGCGCTGATCTGCTCGAGAGCGAGCAAAAGGAGCTCGGTGGGTTCCTGACGCCGCTACAACGTGCGAAGTATTTCGCGATGAAGGAGCGGCTCAACCGTCGCATGCAGGAGCTCGCGCAGCAGAATGGCGCTCGGGGCGCCGTGGAGCCTCCGCTCGATTGAGCGCCCTTCGCCCGGTCGCTAGGTTTGTACCTCTTGCCCGGGTGGCGGAATTGGTAGACGCAGGGGACTCAAAATCCCCCGGCCTTCGGGCCTTGCGAGTTCGAGTCTCGCCTCGGGCATTTCCTTACGATCCTTGAATGAGCCGTCGCCGCGTGCGACGGCTTGTGTTTACCTACTCAGCTTGATCGCCTTTCTCGTCGCCAATAGCTTTGGGCTTCGTTACGAAAGTCCAAAACAGGGCCTCTAACCGCCCCGAGATTCATGGCCGGATACAAGCTCGCCACCGTTCCGGCGAACGGTGAGCGAATCACCTACGAGAACGGCGCTCTCAACGTTCCGAACCATCCGATCATCCCGTACGTCGAGGGAGACGGAACCGGACCGGATATCTGGCGTGCGTCGGTACGCGTGTTCGACGCGGCGGTCGAAAAGGCCTACGGAAGCGAACGGCGCGTCGCGTGGATGGAAGTGTTCGCCGGCGAGAAGGCGTTCACGCAATACAAGGACTGGCTGCCGCAAGAGACGGTCGACGCGATGCAGGACTTCCGCGTGTCGATCAAGGGGCCGCTGACGACACCGGTCGGCGGCGGCATTCGCTCCCTGAATGTGACCCTGCGCCAGGTCCTCGACCTCTACGCGTGCATTCGCCCCGTGCGCTACTTCGAGGGTGTCGGGAGCCCGATGAAGGAGCCGGAGAAACTCAACATCGTCGTCTTCCGCGAGAACACGGAGGACGTTTACGCCGGCATCGAGTGGCGCGCCGGATCGCCCGAGGCCGAAGCGATTCGCGGATTCATCGAGCGCGAACTGGGCAAGTCCATTCGCCCCGATTCGGCGATCGGCATCAAGCCGATGTCCGAGTTCGGCTCGAAGCGATTGATCGAGATGGCGATCCGGTACGCCCTCAAACACTGTCTGCCCTCAGTGACGCTGATGCACAAGGGCAACATCATGAAGTTCACCGAAGGCGCGTTCCGCGACTGGGGCTACGAGCTGGCGCGCGATCGCTTCGCGGAGACCGTGGTGGCGGAAGCCGATCTCTCGAAGGGCGGCGCGGGCGCTCGCGCCGACGCTGTGGTGATCAAGGATCGCATTGCCGATTCGATGTTCCAGCAGCTGCTCCTCAGGCCCGATGAGTATTCTGTAATCGCGACGCCGAACCTCAACGGGGACTACGTCTCGGATGCCGCGGCGGCGCAGGTCGGCGGCCTCGGTATCGCGCCGGGCGGCAATGTCGGCGACGGTGTGGCGGTGTTCGAAGCCACGCACGGGACGGCGCCGAAATACGCGAATCAGGACAAGATCAATCCCGGGAGCGTCGTGCTCTCGGGCGTGATGATGTTCGAATATCTCGGCTGGACGGAGGCCGCGGCGCTCATCGTGCGTGGCCTCGAGAACGCGATCAAGTCGAAGCGCGTCACGTACGACCTCGCGCGGCAGATGCCCGGGGCGACCGAGGTATCGACGACGGCGTTCGCCGACCAGATGATCAAAGGCATGACGACCTGACTTCCAGCGCCGATGCCGGCGCCATACCCACAACCCCGTCATGACGCTATCCCTCAACACCGCCGCGCCGAACTTCGGCACGCTCGACACTCCGCTGCTCGTCGTCGCCCTCTCGAGTCCGCCGAGCGTCAGCGACGCGCTGGCCGCGGCGGATTCCGCCGTCGGCGGGGCGATCGCTCGCGTGATTGGCCGCCGGGACTTCCGCGGATCGCGCGATGAGACGCTGCACCTCGCCGGCGGGGATCGCGGCATTCAGCGCGTGTTGCTCGTCGGGATGGGCGGCGTGACGGACCGTGCCGGGGCATTGCGGCGCGCCGGCGCGATCGCCGCGCGGCAGGCGAATCGTCTCGGCGTCGGCACGCTTGCCTTCTTCGCCGGTCCGCTGACCGCGGCCGACGCGGAGGCCGCGGGGCTCGGACTCGCCGCGGGTTCGTGGGATTTTAAAGAACTCAAAACTGCACCACCCGCCGACGAGCAGCGCGCGCCGCTGGCCGAAGCGACGCTGCTCGCCGCGGACGGCACCGCGGCCGATCGCGGCGTCGGTGTTGCGCGCGCGATCGCCGAAGGACATGCGCTGGCGCGGCGTCTCGGTATGCTGCCCGGAAACGTATGCACGCCGGATTATCTCGCCGACACGGCGCGAGACATCGCCAAGCGACTCGGCATGGTGGTGACGACGCTCGACCGCGCCGCGATGACGCGCGAGAAAATGGGATCGTTCCTGTCGGTCGCGCAGGGCACGTCGCAAGATCCGAGGTTGATCGTCCTCGAGTACCGCGGCGGCACGAAGGGAACGCCGCCGGTCGCCCTCGTCGGCAAGGGACTGTGCTTCGATTCCGGCGGCATCTCCATCAAGCCCGCGCAGGGGATGGAGTGGATGAAGTTCGACATGTGCGGCGCGGCCGGTGTGCTGGGCGCCATGGAAGCCATCGGCCGATTGGAACTTCCGATCAACGTCGTGGGTCTGATTGGCGCGACGACCAACATGCCGTCCGGCGAGGCGGTGAAGCCGGGCGACGTGGTGCAGGCGTCAAACGGCAAGTACATCGAGATCATCAACACCGACGCCGAAGGTCGGCTCGTGCTCGCGGACGTGCTCTCGTTCGCGAAACGTTTTTCGCCATCGGCGGTCGTCGACGCCGCGACGCTCACCGGCGCGTGCGTGATCGCGCTCGGCCACACGGCGACGGGCGTGATGGGCAACGACGAATCATTGGTGCAGGAAGTGCTGGACGCGGGGAAAAAGTCGGGCGAGCCCGGCTGGCCACTTCCGCTGTGGGACGACTATAAAGAGTTGATCAAATCGGACATCGCCGACGTAAAGAATTCGGGTGGACGTCCCGCGGGGACGATCACCGCGGCGCTGTTCCTCAAGGAATTTGCTGAAGGCTATCCATGGGTTCATCTGGACATCGCAGGAACGGCGTATACCGAATCGGATCTCGGAACGGTGCCGCGAGGCCCGACCGGAGTGCCCGTCGGGACATTCGTCGAATTCGTGCGCGGGCGGGTGCGCTGATCGCACGACGGCGAGACGTCGTTCGCTCGTGGTCGATGCTCGGCCTCGGCCTGCTGGCCGGGGCCGTTTTGCAGACCCCACTGCCGGCGCAAGTCCGCGACACGATTCCAAAGAAAAAGGATACGACCCTCACGGTTGCCGTCCCCGTGGGTCCGACGCGCGCAGACTCGCTCTTGCGCGACAGCTTGGCGAAGCGCGATTCCATTTTGCGGGCGCGCATTCGCGCCGACACGATCCGGTCGCCGTTGGCCCACGCTCCCCCGGGCTCAGAGCTGTCGATCGCACGCCGGCTATCGTGGTCGCGGGATTCGCTGGCCGGCAGCGGCGCGATCACGGTCACGGATCTCATCGACCGCATCCAGGGCGCGACCACGACACGCGGTGGCTGGATTGCGTCGCCGGCCGTCGGCGCCTATCTCGGCGACGTGAAGCGAGTCCGCGTCTTTTACGACGGATTCGAGATGCCGGCACTCGATCCGCGCGCCGGAAACGTGTTGGACCTCACTCAGGTGAGCTTGTGGACGGCCGAAGACGCGGTGGTCGAACAAGCACCCGACGAGGTGCGCGTGTATTTGCGGAGCTGGCGCGTGCGCAACACGAATCCGGAAACGCGCACCGACGTCAGTACCGGCGATCAGCAGACGAACCTGTATCGCGGCTTCTACGGCAAGCGGTACGACAATGGCGCCGCATTTCAGTTCGGCGCGCAGCAATATGGCACGACGCCGCCGTCGCTCTTCGGCGAGGCCAGCGACCAGACATCGATCATGGGACGCCTTGGGTGGGCGCGTCAAAACTGGAGCGTCGACGCCTACGGCGTACGGGTCGGACGCCACCGTGGAGTCATTCTGGGCGAGACGGCATTCGACGTGACCGGTGATTCGATTCCGCACGTCGAGTCATCGCGTTCCGATGCGTACGTTCGCGTCGGGTATCGCGATCCCGACGTCGATCCGCTTTGGGCCCAAGCCATGGCCGTCGGATCGTCGTACAAGTACACGGGGAATCGGACGCTCATCATCAACAATCCGAAGAACGCGCTCGATTCCGCGTTCAACACGACGTCGCTCGACAGCGGCGCGTTTCGCTCGCAGTACATCCTGTCGGTCGGTTCGACGCGCGGCCCGTTCGCGCTCAGCGCCAGCGCACGCGAGAGCAACGCGGGGGGAAAATCCAGCTTCGGGCCGAGTGTCCGCGCGACATACCAAGGTGAGAAGCTGAGCGCGATCGGGTTCGTGGAAGGGAAGGGGTTCGATTCCACATCGCGGACCGAGCTGACGGTTCGCGCCACACCGCTGTCGTTCATCTCGTTGCTCGGCGGCGTCGGCCACACCTCCGAACAATGGTCCGACAAGCAGACCACGAACACGAATTGGGTGCGCGGAGAGGCCGGACTGCGCGTTCACGGACTCTGGTTTCTTGGCGGCGTCGTCAAACGCGATAGCGCCCGCCTGGCACACCCGCGAGTGTTTTTTGACACAACGCTCGCGCTGATTCACGACAAGCCGGCCACTGGTATCACGGCCGCGATTCGCGGCCGCCTGTGGCGCTTGATTCAGGCCGATATTTGGGCCGTTCGCTGGACCGACACCGCGGGCTTTTATCGGCCGCGTTACGAGACGCGCAGCGAATTGTTCGTGCGGACCAACCTTCTCGATCGCTTTCCGACGGGCAACTTTGGGCTGAACGCCGGAGTGATGCACGAATATCGCTCGGGCGAGACGTTCCCCTCGCAGACCGTGCGGGGCGGCGTCGACAGGACGGTCGGATACCGCACGATTTCGACGCTACTCGAGATCCGGATTGTCACTGCGACGCTGTCCTGGCAGTTCCGGAATGTGCTCGGCGAACGGTACCAGCAGTTCCCGGGCTTTGTCATGCCGAGGCAGACCAATTTCTATGGCGTGCGCTGGTACTTCTCCAATTGACAAATCTCCTTGTGGCTCCGTAGGTTGGCTCGCGCAATATGATAAAGAGCATGACAGGGTTCGGCGCCGGCGACGGAGCGGTTGGCGAGGCACGGGTCTCCGTTGAGATCCGGTCGGTCAACCACCGCTACTTCAATCCGTCGATCAAGCTGCCGAACGAGCTGAGCCGGTGGGAGGCTGAGGTACGCGAGGCGCTCCGACGGGCCGTCGTGCGGGGACACGTGACGCTCACGGCCCGAGTGGACCGGAACAGGACAGACGAAGCGCGAATCGACGAGGAGCGTTTCGGCTCCTACGTCGAACAGGTACGCAAACTTCACGAGCGATTCGGCATTACCTCGCCGATCGATGCCGCGGCAATTCTCCGACTGCCCGACGTCATCTGCAGCGAATCGGACGAGCCGACGGGGACGCCAGAGGAGTTCGTTGCGATCGTCGTGCGTGCGGTAGACGCGCTCGATCGAATGCGAATCGCCGAGGGAGCGAAGCTCGCCGGGTACATCGAAGCACGCCTCGCGGTCATTGCCGACGCGGTCGAGCGGATCGCCGAGCGCGCGCCTCAACGGCTCGTCGAGCAGCGCGAGCGGCTGCGGACCGCCGTTCAGGACCTCGCGTCGGGCGTGACGATCGACGATCAGCGTCTCGCGCAGGAAATCGCGATTCTCGCCGATCGTCTCGACGTGTCCGAGGAAATCAGCCGGTTTCACGCACATCTCGGCGCCGTCGGATCGACGCTCGCCACACCGCCCGCGGACGGAGTCGGGAAACGAATCGGATTCCTGCTTCAGGAACTGCTCCGCGAGGCAAACACCACAGGTAGCAAGGCGAATGACGCGGCCATCGTGCGCGACGTGATCCTGATCAAAGAGGAGCTCGAGCGGATTCGCGAGCAGGTAGAAAACCTCGAGTGAGCGCTAATCCGCTCGCCAACCCGTTTCCCGTGATCCTCTCCGCTCCGAGTGGTGGCGGTAAGACCACCATCGCCCGCCATCTCCTCGGCCGGCGAAACGACGTCGGATACTCCGTGTCTTGCACGACCCGTCAGCCGCGTCGCGGCGAGCGGAATGGGGTCGACTATCACTTCCTGACCCGGGAGCAGTTTGAGGAGCGGCGTTCGGCCGGAGCGTTCGCCGAATCGGCGGAAGTCCACGGCAACCTGTATGGCACGCTCAAAGAGGAGATCGCCAAGGTCCTGGCGCGCGGGCGTCACGTCGTGATGGACATCGACGTTCAGGGGGCACGACAGCTCCGGCGGGCCTTTCCGGAGGCCGTGACAATCTTCGTGTTGCCCCCGTCCGCTGAGGTCCTCCTCGACCGCCTGAAGGCCCGGAAAACTGAATCCCCCCAACAGCTTGTGGCTCGATTAAATTCCGCACTGCAAGAGCTCCAGGCAGTAGAGGAGTACGAGTACGTCGTCGTCAACGACGATCTCGACGAGGCGGTTCGCCGCGTCGGATCGATCGTCGATGCCGAGGTCGTCAGCCGAGAGCGAGTGCTTGGCTTACGGCTGCAGGTCGAAGCGCTGATCCATCGTTTGCAGGCTGAAATCGATCTTCAATCATCGAGCTGATACATGCGAGTCTTCACACCCGGCGAGATCGCCAACCACGCCGCGAACAAGTATCTCGGAGTCCTCGTCGCCGCGAAGTACGCGCGCGTGCTGAACGAGTTTCCCCGCGATCGCTCGTCGTCGCGCGAAAAGAAGTTGACGACGCGCGCGCTGGAAGAGCTGGCCAAGGGCGAGATCGAATACCACGTCGTTCCGCGCCGACGCGCGGAGTAGTCGCTCCATTGCCGCTGGCTGAGCCGCTGAGACCTACTCCCGGCGCGCGGTAGCCAGCATGCGGCCGTACGCGAATCGACGCGTCCTGCTCGGCGTCTCGGGCGGAATCGCGAGTTACAAAGCGGCGTGGTTGGCGCGTCTGCTCTCGAAGGCGGGCGCGCAGGTGGATGTGGTGATGACGCCCGCCGCGACGGAGTTCGTGGGCCCGGTGACGTTCGAAGCCCTCACCGGCCGCGCGGTTCACACCGGACTTTTTGATCCCGGGCGCGCGCTCGATCACATCAAGCTCGCCCGCGAAGCCGACGCGATCATCGTCGCGCCCGCGACCGCCGATTTCATGGCGCGCGCCGCGACCGGGCAGGCGGGAGATCTGCTAACGGCGTGTCTTCTCGCCGCTCAGTGCCCCGTGCTGCTCGTTCCGGCGATGAACGATCACATGTGGGCACACCCGCAAACGCGTCACAATGCGGCGCATCTTCGAGAGATCGGCTACACCCTTCTCCCGCCCGACGAAGGCATGCTCGCCGCGGGTGAGGGAAGCGGGCCGGGACGAATGCCGGAGCCTGAGACGATATTCGCCTACGCCGGCCGGCTGCTCGAGAAGAACGGAGCGCTCGCCGGTAAGCGAGTGCTCGTTACCGCGGGCCCGACGCGCGAACCGATCGACCCTGTCCGGTTCATCTCGAATCACAGCAGCGGCAAGATGGGGGTTGCCTTGGCCGCAGCCGCCTGGCGTCGTGGGGCGACGGTCGATCTCGTGGCGGGGCCGCTGAGCGTCGGCACGCCGATTGGCGTCGGAATGCACCACGTCGACTCCACGCAGGACATGGCCGATGCGGTCGGCAGTCGGTTGCCGAACACCGACGTGCTCGTGATGGCCGCCGCGCCGGCTGATTTCCGGCCGGCGTCGCGCGCCTCATCAAAGATCAGGAAGGGCAATGCGCCGGAGGCGATCGCCCTCGCGCCGACACCCGACATTCTCGCATCGACGAAGCCCGCGCGCTCGCCGGGCTCCGTGATCGTCGGCTTCGCGCTCGAGACGGACGACGTCGTCGCCCACGCGCGCGCGAAGCTCGCGTCGAAGGAGCTCGACTTCATCGTCGTCAACGATGCGACGGAGCCGGGAGCGGGATTCGGGGTCGACACGAACCGCGTGAGCATCATCGCGCGCGACGGCAGCGAGGAGCACTTTCCGTTGATGAGCAAGCCCGAGGTCGCCGATGCAATTCTCGACCGCGTGGAGGTGCTGCTGAGTGGACGCTAGAGAGCAGCTCAAACGCTACCTCGAGCAGCGCCGCGACATGGGCGAGACCGAGCTCGTGCTCGATGCCTTGAGTGTGGACGAGGCGCTTCGCATCCTTGGCGTCGGTGTCGGGAGCGCTCGCGGCCCGGAACGACGCGAAGCGCCTGTTCCGGCGCCGCGAGTCGAGCGCGAACCGCCGGCGTCGGCGACATCAGTTGATCGAGAGCCGTCGATGGGCAACCCGCCGTCGGGCGACTGGCGGGAAACATTGCGCGCCGCCGGTGCGGCGCCGGGAGAGCTCGTGGCAGCAAAGCCGTCAAAGCCCCCCGCGCCGGAACCCGCTCGCGCGGAGACGGAGTCTGGGCTAACCGTTGGTACACCGAGTGTCGAGTTGTTCGGCGGCGCGCTGGCGGCGCTCGATTCGCTCGAGAAGATCTCAGCGCACATCGGGTCGTGTACTCGATGCCCGCTCTATTCGACGGCGACAAACCCCGTTCCCGGTGAAGGAAATCCGAACGCCGACTTCATGTGTGTGGGCGAAGCCCCGGGCGCAACGGAAGACGAAACGGGCCGACCCTTCGTCGGTGCGGCAGGTCAACTCCTGACGAAGATCCTGGCGGCGATCGACTTCAAGCGCGACGACGTATATATCTGCAACGTCCTCAAGCATCGGCCGCCGGGTAACCGGAATCCGCGCCCGGAAGAGGTCACGGCGTGCAGTCCGTATCTCATCCGGCAGATCGAACTGATCCGCCCGAAAGTGATCTTGGCGCTCGGCACATTTGCCGCGCAAACGCTACTGGACACGAAGCTGTCGATAGGCAAGTTGCGGGGACAGGTGCACAGGTATTACGGTGTGCCTCTCGTAGTGACGTATCACCCCGCCGCGCTTCTCCGGAATCCGGGCTGGAAGCGCCCGACCTGGGAAGATGTCCAACTCGCCCGTCGAATACTCGATAGCGCCCCACCTACCGGCGCGTGATCCGTATCGGGATCGGCGTCCTCCGTACTCGGAGGACGCCGAGCAGGCGGTGTTGTCCGCGATGCTCATCGACCAGGACGCGGTTCTTCGCGCGGTCGAGTACGTAGACGACACAAGCTTTTACGCCGAGCGTCACCGCCGAATCTTTCGCGCCATGGTGGCGATCGCCGAGCGCGGCGCCGTCGTCGATCCGCTCACTCTCTCCGAGGAGCTTGGCCGGCGCGGTGAGCTCGATGCGTCGGGCGGCAAGGAATACATCGGCTTCCTCGTCGACGCCGTGCCGACGGCCGCAAACATCGAGTATCACGCGCAGATCGTTCGCGAAAAAGCAATCTTGCGACGCCTCATCGAAGTCTCGACGACCATCGTGTCCGAGGCGTTCGAGGGCAAGATCACGGCGCGCGAGCTGCTCGACGATGCCGAATCGCGGATCTTCCAGGTCAGCCAGCAGCAGACGAAGGACGGCTTCACCCGCGTCAAGGAACTGATCTGGCCGACGATGGAGCGCATCGAAGCGCTCCAGGGCAAAGGCAGCACGGTGACCGGTGTGGCGACGGGCTTCAAAGATCTCGACGAAATGACGTCGGGCTTCCAACCGTCTGACTTGATCATCGTCGCGGCGCGGCCGTCGATGGGAAAGACCGCGTTCACGCTCAACATTGCCCAGCACGCGGCGATTGAGCACAGCACGCCGATCGCGTTCTTCTCGCTGGAAATGAGCAAGGAATCTCTCGTCCAGCGAATGCTGACCTCGGAGGCGCGCGTCGACGCCCAACGCCTCCGCAAGGGCATGCTCCGCGACGACGACTTCCCGCGCCTCGCCCGCGCGGCGGGAATCCTCGCGTCGGCTCCTGTCTGGATCGACGACACTCCCGGCATCACCCTCCTCGAGATGCGATCGAAGGCGCGGCGTCTCCGCGCCGAAGCCGGAATCGGGATGGTGATCGTGGACTACTTGCAGCTCATGCAGGGTCCAGCGAATTCGGAGAGCCGCCAGCAGGAAGTCAGTCAGATCTCTCGCGGGCTCAAGGCGCTGGCCAAGGAACTGAACGTCCCGGTCGTCGCGCTGTCACAGCTCTCACGTGCTCCCGAGCAACGCACCGGCGACAACAAGCGCCCACAACTTTCCGACCTCCGTGAGTCGGGCGCCATCGAGCAGGACGCGGACCTGATCATGTTCCTCTACCGCCAGGAGTTCTACGACGGTCCGACGGACAAGGACGGGAATTCGCTCGAGGGAAAGGCCGAGGTGATCGTCGGCAAGCAACGCAACGGACCGACCGGGCTTGTGAATCTGTTCTTTCACAAACAGTACACGCGGTTCGAGAGTTACACGCAGAGAGGATAATCGGGGTCGCATAGCTCTCTATCCGGAGGCTCTGCTGAGCTGCTTGGACGCAGGACCGCAGTGAGCCGCGGAGGTCGCAGAGTGAGCGCGGAAGGCGACCACGACTCCGCGCCCAACGAGCGCGTACAGCCTTTTCTTTTGAACCGCCGCTCGGTTTGCCACCGGCCCGGTCCCGAGCGGCAGTCCCCAAAAAAATCCCGGTTCGTCCGGCGAGGAGTTCTACTCGCTCAACGCAGCCCTCCGCGTACTCTGCGGACCTCCGCGCTCTCTGCGTCCAAGCAGTTCAGCAGAGCGTCCCGACAGAGTGCTCAACCCGAACGTGCGTGAATTCGTACCGCTCGGCGCTCGAACGGTGACTCAGCACTCGACGGGCGCCCCATTCGTGAGCCTCCTCTCACGAGTAACTTTCATCATGCCGAAGTCGAAAACCGTCTATCGCTGCACCGAATGCGGCGCCGAGTATCCCCGTTGGCAAGGGCGATGCGAGACGTGCGGCGAGTGGAATACACTCGTCGAGGAAGTCGTCGCTCCGAAGGTCGCGGTGAGCGGCGGGTCGTCGCGGCGCATCGCCGGTGCGCGCTCGTTAGCGGAAGGCGGGAGCGTCGCGGCCACGCCGCGCCTGCGCGAGGTACACGGCTCCGAGGCAAAACGTTGGAAGACAGGGCTCGACGAATTCGATTTCGTCCTCGGCGGCGGCATCGTCCCCGGGTCGATGATTCTGATCGGCGGCGAGCCTGGAATCGGCAAATCCACGATTCTGCTCCAGGTCGCCGCGCGGCTCGAGGCAAACGGTCACGCGACACTGTACGCATCGGGCGAAGAGTCGGCGCTTCAGGTGAAGCTGCGCGCCGACCGAATCGGGAGTGGGGCCGACGACGTGTCGCTGCTCAGCGAGACGAACCTCGAAAC
Source organism: Gemmatimonadaceae bacterium (assembly GCA_025928335.1). Classification (GTDB taxonomy): domain Bacteria; phylum Gemmatimonadota; class Gemmatimonadetes; order Gemmatimonadales; family Gemmatimonadaceae; genus JAQBQB01. Next base: position 6,581 of record JAICJQ010000023.1, on the reverse strand, counting down.
AGTCCTCGCCACGTCAGGCGCCGCGAGTCCTGCCGTGTTGATGGTGGATTCGATCCAGACGGTGTTCACAGCCGATCTCGAGGGCGCCCCAGGAAATGTGGGTCAGGTGCGCGAGTGCGCCGCACGACTGATGCGCTACGCGAAGGAAAGCGGGACAACCGTGTTCGTCGTCGGTCATGTGACGAAGGGTGGCGGCATTGCCGGTCCGAAGACACTCGAGCACATCGTGGACACGGTCCTCTACTTCGAGGGCGAGAGCACACTCGACCATCGACTGCTGCGCGCGACAAAAAATCGGTTCGGCAGCGTCGACGAAATCGGCGTGTTCCGCATGTCGCAAAGCGGACTCGAACCCGTCGCCAATCCGTCCGAGCTGTTCATGGGCGATCGCGCGAGTCATGCGTCGGGAAGCGCGGTGACGGCGTTGCTCGAGGGAACCCGGCCCGTGCTCGTCGAAATCCAGGCGCTCGCCGCGAAGGCCGGCTTCGGTACGCCGCAGCGCGTGACGACGGGTTTCGACGGACGCAGGCTCGCGCTCTTGCTCGCCGTGCTCGACAAACGCGCCGGGCTCGCGTTCTCCCAGCTCGACGTCTTTCTGAATGTCGTCGGTGGCGTGCGAATGCAGGAACCCGCGGGCGATCTCGCGGTCGCGGCGGCGCTCGCATCCAGTGTCTACGACCGCGCGCTTCCAGTGGACGCGGTGTTCGTCGGCGAGGTGGGTCTCGGCGGTGAGGTGCGTCCGGTGTCGCAGGTCGAGCGACGAATCGCCGAAGCGGCGAACATGGGGATGAAGCGCGTCTTCCTCGCCGAACGTGCCGTGCCGCGGCGCGGCGCGCGCGACGTCGAGTTGGTCGGCGTCCGAACCATTCAAGATCTCTTGCGGCGGCTTTTCGCGTGACCGAGGCGCGCGACGTCGGTGTGGTGATCGTTGCCGGCGGAAGCAGCACCCGCACCGGTGGTCGTGAGCTCAAACAGTTTCGCTGGGTGGCGGGCAAGCCGGTCCTTCTTCACAGCCTGCAAGCGTTCATGGCCCGTCCGGATGTCGTCGGCGTCGTGGTCGTGCTCCCGCGCGACTACGTCGCAGATCCGCCGCCCTGGATCTTCCAGTGCGACGTCGATCGGCTGATGATCGCACCGGGCGGAGCGACACGCAGCGAATCGGTGTGGAACGGGCTCGAGGATCTTCCCGACGCCGCCGACGTCGTGCTCGTGCACGACGCGGCGCGCCCGTTGGTGGACAACTCGACGATTGACCGAGTCGTCGCCGAGGTGCGAGCCGGCCGATCGGCGATCGCGGCATTGCCCGTCGTCGATACGCTGAAAGAGGTGGCCGAAGACGGAAGCATCGTCCGCACCGTCGAGCGGGAAAAGCTGTGGCGCGCCCAGACGCCCCAGGGCTTTTCGCGTGAGACCATCGTCACGGCCCACCGCCGCGCGCGCGAACAACGGCTTTCGGCGACCGACGATGCGGCCCTCTGCGAGCGGTTGGGGATCCCGGTGGTGGTCGTTCGCGGGAGTGAACGCACGCTCAAAATCACCGATGACGATGATTTCGCCCGGGCGGAAGCGCTGTTCAGAGTTTCTGAATGAGGACCGATGTTCTCTCGATTCCATTTTGGTCGCCGGCGGAGATCGAAGCGGCCCTTCGGCCTGCGCTCGCCCAGATCGCGGCTCGTCGCGTGCTCGGGTATCCCACCGAAACGGTATACGGCTTCGGGGGCGGGATCGATCGAGACTCGGTGGATGCGCTCGTCCACCTCAAGCAACGCCCTCCCGGGAAGCCGTTCCTGCTGCTGATCGCCGGCCCCGACATGATTGAGCGCCTCGACCTCCGTTTGCCGAGTTACGCCGCGCAGTTCGTCGCGCGCCATTGGCCGGGACCACTGACGCTCGTGCTTCCCGGCGGCGACCATCGCGTGCCGGACAGACTGCGTGGTCCGGAAGGCGGCGTCGCTGTCCGATGGACGAGCCACCCAGCCGTGGCGCGGCTGATACGTGCCCACGGCGATGCCTTGACGTCGACCAGTGCCAACCGGCCGGGGGTTCCCCCGGCCACGCGCGCCGCCGAGATTCTCTCGCAGTGGGGTGATGCCGTCGCGCGGGGCACGCTGCGCGTCCTCGACGGAGGCGCCCTGACCCCGTCGAAGCCGTCGACGGTCGTCGACTGTACCGGACGTCATCCCCGCGTGATTCGTCCGGGCGCAATCGCGGCGAGCACTTTGCGGGAAAGCGTACCGACACTGATCGGAGATGCATGACGGCATGAGAATTCTGTTCGTGTGTACCGGCAACACGTGTCGGAGCCCGCTCTCCGAGGCCATCGCGCGCAAGATCGCGATCGAGCGCGGGCTCACCGACGTGGAAGCGATGAGCGCCGGCACGAGCGCGCACGACGGCGCGCCGGCGAGCGACGGGTCGCTCCTCGTGGGCATGGAGCGCAACATGGACCTCGGCGGGCATCGCGCGCAGACGCTGAACCGCGATCTGGTCCGTCAGGCGGATCTCATTCTCGCCATGGGCCCGCACCACCTCGAACGAATCGAAGCGCTCGGTGGCGCGGGGAAGTCTTTTCTCCTGAGCGACTACGCGTCGCACGGTGCGTCGACGCGCCCGATCAGCGATCCGATCGGCGCCGAGCTCGACGTCTATCGCGCCACCGCCGATGAGCTCGAAGACGAGATCCGCCGCGTTCTCGACCGTATCACCGCGGAGCGTAGTACAGGCGCTCAGTGAGCGCCGTTCCGGACGAGGAGTCGCGGACGCGGTTGCGTCCCCCGCTTAGGGGACCGTCGCGCCTGCTCCTGCTTGGCCATCCGGTCAGTCACTCCTTGTCGCCGCGAATCCAAACCGCGGCACTCGAGGCCGCGGGGATCCGGGGCAGCTACGAGGCGATGGACATCGAGCCGGATGCGTTCGAGGACACGTTGACCCGGCTTCGCCAGCCGCGCACCGCGGGAAATGTCACGGTGCCGTTCAAGGAGAGGATGCACGACGCCTGCGACGAACTATCCCCACTCGCACAACGCGTCGGCGCGGTCAACACCTGGTGGGTCGAAACCGATGGACGGTTGCTCGGTGACAACACCGACGTGCCCGGATTCGACGCTGCCGTGCGTGAACTCCTCGAGCTCGCGCGTCCGCCGCGCGACCTCTCGGTCGGCGTGCTCGGTGCGGGTGGCGCGGCGGCTGCGGTCCTCGCCGCCGCGGAAACATGGCCGGGTGTGGTGGTGCACGTCTTCAACCGCACGCCCGAGCGCGCGCGTGTGCTCTGCGAGCGCTTCGGGTCCAACGTGCACGCTGTTGATGACATCGGGATCGTCGGCGGATCAGATCTTGTCGTCAATGCCACATCGGTCGGGTTGGCGAATGATGCATGTCCTATCGACGCCGGGCTTCTCGCGCCGACCGCGGCGGTGCTCGACCTCGTGTATCGTCGCGGCGGAACCGCGTTCGTTCGCGAAATGCAATCGCGCGGACGGCGGGCGATGGATGGGCTCACCATGCTCGTCGAACAGGCGGCGTTCGCGTTCGAGCGATGGTTTGGCGTGACGCCGGACCGATCGGCCATGTGGCGGGCCGCGCGCGACAGCTCTGGCTAGCTCCCGGTCTACGCGCCGGGGCCGGCGCGCTTGTCGACCTCGTATTCCCTCGCGCCTGCCCGGTGTGCGAACGTTTCCTCGAGCGGAGCGATGAAGGCCTCATCTGCGGATCGTGCTGGGCGCGCCTTCCGCTCCTTCCCGAGCCGTGTTGCGAGCGCTGCGGTCATCCGACGTACGGCGAGCGCTGCCGCTGGTGCCCGTTGTTGCCGCCATACGTTCGCGCCGCGCGGAGCGCGGCCTGGGCTGCCGGCTTTACCGGTCTTGGCGTCGTGCACGCGCTCAAGTACGGCGGCTGGTATCGCACGGCAGGGGACCTCGCGCGGCGTATGGCCCGCGTGACCTGGCCCTTGGACGTGCTCGAGGAGCGACGAGCACTCGTTCCGGTTCCGTTGTCGAGCAAGCGTCTTCGTGAGCGCGGCTACAACCAGAGTCTCGAGTTGGCCAACGCACTCTCGGCCTACTGGAAGCTTCCGGTGTGGACGGATGTGCTCGAGCGGAGCCGACACACCGAGACGCAAACCCGATTGACACCAGGGGAGAGGCTCCGCAACGTTTCAGGCGCGTTTCGCGCGCCAGCATCGGCGCGAAACGTGCTTCGCGGGGCGCACCTGGTCGTCGTCGACGACGTGGTAACGACCGCCGCTACATTGAACGCGTGCGCTGCCGCGCTCTGCGAAGGCGGTGCACGCGTTGTGAGTTTCGTGACCTTTGGCCGGGCCCCGGCATTGGGCGACCGGCTGTGATCAAACGATCGGGAGGAAGGAACGGATGGCGATTCGCGTCGGGATCAACGGCTTTGGCCGAATTGGTCGACAGGTGCTTCGAGCGGCAAAGCAGCAGGGCGTAGCCGATATCGAGATCGTCGGCGTCAACGACCTCACCGACACCAAAACGCTCGCGCATCTGTTCAAGTACGACTCGGTGCATCGCACCTTTCAAGGCGACGTCTCGACCGAGAACGGTTCGATCGTGATCGACGGAAGCGAGATCAAGGTTTTCGCCGAGAGGGATCCGGCGAATCTGAAGTGGAAGGACTTGGGTGTGGACATCGTGCTCGAGTCGACGGGCAAGTTCACGACGGCCGACGGGGCGCGAAAGCATATCGACGCCGGCGCCAAGAAAGTCATCATTTCGGCGCCGGCGAAGGGTGAAGACATCACGATCGTGATCGGTGTGAACGAGGAGAAGTACGACGCGAACAAGCACGCGATCATCTCGAACGCGTCGTGCACGACGAACTGCCTCGTGCCGATGGTGAAAGTCGTGAAGGACAACTTCGGGTTCGTGCGCGGCTCGATGGTGACAGTGCACAGCTATACCAACGATCAGAACATCCTCGACCTGCCGCACAAGGATCTGCGCCGAGCGCGCGCCGCGGCGATGTCCATCATCCCAACGACGACGGGCGCGGCGAAAGCGACGGCGCTCGTACTGCCCGAGCTCAAGGGCAAGATCGACGGCATCGCGATCCGGGTTCCGACGCCCGACGTGTCGTTCACCGACCTCGCGGTCGTCGTCGACAAGCCGGTCACCGTCGCGCAGATCAACGAGGCGTTTCGCGCCGCGGCCAACGGCCCGATGTCCGGGGTCCTCCAGTACACGGAAGAGGAACTGGTGTCGTCGGATTTCATCGGTAACCCGCACTCGTGCATCCTCGACGCGAAGAGCACGAACGTCGTCGACGGAACACTCGTGAAGGTCTCCGGGTGGTACGACAACGAATGGGGCTACGCCTCGCGGTGCGTCGACCTGTTGCGATTCGTCGCCGCGCGCCTCGGCGACTGATCTCAAACGATGAACAAGAAGACAATTCGCGATCTGTCCGACAGCGAGTTGCGCGGGAAGCGCGCGCTCGTGCGCGTCGACTTCAACGTGCCGATCGAGGATGGTCGCGTCGGTGACGACACGCGCATTCGCGCCGCCCTGCCGACGATTCAGGCGCTGCTCGATCGAGGCGCGCGGGTCGTGCTCCTCTCACATCTTGGGCGGCCGAAGGGGAAGCCAGACCCCCAGTATTCCCTCGAGCCGGTGGCGCGTCGCCTCGCCGAGCTGATGCCGAAGGAGCACGTCGTCTTCGTCGAGTCCACCGACACTGACGAGGCAATGAAAGAAACGCACGAGCCTTCGGCGCGCGTCGTCCTGCTCGAGAATACCCGCTTCCTCGGCGGCGAAGAGAAGAATGACGAGCGGTTGTCGCGCGGGCTCGCCGAGCTTGGCGATCTCTACGTGAATGACGCTTTTGGTTCGGCACATCGTGCACACTCCTCGACCGTCGGCGTGGCGCATTATCTCAAGCCCGCCGTCGCCGGGCTGCTGATGCAGAAGGAGCTCGACTACCTGGGGAGCGCGTTGGAAAATCCCAAACGCCCGTTCGTCGCGGTCCTCGGTGGTGCAAAAATCTCCGGCAAAATCGACGTCATCGAACAGTTGCTTCCCAAGGTGGACAAGCTGGTCATCGGCGGGGCGATGGCGTGCACCTTCTTCAAGGCGATGGGCCTGGAGACGGGGAAGTCGCTCGTCGAAGCCGACCGCGTGGACATGGCAAAGGATCTGTTGAAGCGCGGTGGCGACAAGCTCGTGTTGCCGAGCGACGCGTCCACCGCGCCGTCGCTCCAGTCGGCGGGGAGCGCACATGCTGTTTCGCGCACTGCGATCCCCGCCGACGAGGCGATGTTCGACATCGGGCCCAAGTCGGCCGACGAATTCGGTACGGTGATCGCCGGCGCGAAGACGGTCGTTTGGAACGGGCCGATGGGCGTGTTCGAAACGAAGCCGTTCGACGCCGGCACCCGCGCCGTCGCGGAAGCGATGGCGCGCGCGACCAAGGCAGGAGCGACGACGATCGTCGGTGGTGGCGACTCCGCGGCGGCGGTCGCCGAGCTCGGACTCGAGGATGCGATGAGCCACGTCTCCACGGGCGGCGGCGCTTCGCTCGAATTCCTCGAGGGCAAAGTGCTGCCGGGCGTCGCCGCGCTCGACGAT